>JBKJQT010000188.1:0-4544 GCA_046593855.1 Candidatus Nitrotoga sp.
TTCAAAATCAATATAGATGCTGTCGCGTGTGGTGCCGGGTTGGTCGAAGGCGATTACGCGTTCCTCACCTAAAATCGCATTGACCAAAGTGGATTTTCCAACGTTGGGGCGGCCAACGATGGCCATCTTCGGGTGATCAGAATGATTTTCTGCACTTTCAGTCTGAGGGGGTAACTCTTCCAGTGCGAGCTCCACCATTTCAGTGACATTGTCACCATGAGCCGAAGAAATTGGCAACGGTTCGCCGATTCCCAATTCGAAAAATTCATTGACAATAGCAGCACGCTGCATGCCTTCAGCTTTGTTGACCAAGAGCAACAGAGGGCGCCCAGTTTTACGCAATTGCTCGGCAATAATCCTGTCTTGCGGGGTTAATCCTTGACGCCCATCAACCAGGAACAACACCAGATCAGCTTCGTCTACTGCTTGCCGCGTTTGCTTAGCCATTTCATACAGAATACCCTCCTTGGCGACTGGCTCTAAACCACCGGTATCCACCACTAGAAATGGCCGTTCGCCAACACGCCCGCGACCATAGTGACGGTCACGCGTTAGCCCTGGTAGATCAGCTACCAGGGCATCACGGCTACGCGTAAGGCGGTTAAATAAAGTGGATTTCCCCACATTGGGACGACCAACTAAAACGAGTGTGGGTAACATTTCAGACTTTCAATTAGGAGCAGAAACTTAATGGAGAGTCACCGAATACAAACCGCCTTTTTGTGTTTGTACCAGCAGACCACCATCTAACTCCATCGGAGCTGTCAATATGGCGCTACCATCGGTCTTGAGTCTTGCCTCCATACTGCCATCCTCGCGGCTCAGCGCATGCAGATAACCTTCATAATCGCCCACCGCCAGATGATCTCCGAATGCATAGGGTGCCGACGTTTGGCGCATGAATAGCTGTTCATTTTTCCAAAATGAGCTTCCACTACTTTTATCCATCGCTAATATAGCGCCACTGGTATTCGTAATATAAAGATAATTATGAAATATAGTTATGCCTTTATCGCTGGGTATGTCCCGGCTCCATAGTAGATTACCTTGTGCCAGGCCATAACATGCGATACGCCCTTGAAATGCCACTGCACAAACCTGATCGTCATCTAGCACAGGCGAGCTGGTGATGTCGCTAATGCGCTCTAGTTCAGTACTGCCACGCGGTTGAGATACAATTGTTTCCCATATGACAATGCCAGTACTCAAGCTAACTGCCGCTAATTTACCAGCGGCGAATCCGCCAAATATTGTGCCTCGTTCAATTGCCACGCCTGCATGGCTGCGCACAATCAGCGCTGGTACGGACTGTTCATACATCCATAGACGCTTGCCATCCGTAACGTCTAGTCCAGAAAGGCGGCCGTCGGCGGTACGCACCACCACAATACCATCGACAATTTTTGCTATATTCAACACTTCGCTGGACACTTTCGTTTTCCAAAGTAATTTACCATCCACCGCAAAGGCGGCCAATTGACCCTTACCACCACCGACCAGCACTAAACCCTCGCCCGTCCCTACCCCAGCAGAAATGGCGAAGCCACAGTCAACACGCCATATTTGTTTACCTGTTGCAGGATCGAATCGAAATAACTCCCCCTTGGTATTGGCGGCATATACCGCATCACTTGTTACGGCAGGTTGCAGAATATAATTGCCACTCCCCCCGATTTTGACATGCCAGCGCACATTAAACGTAGCAGTCTGCTTGAATTCAACCAGCTTTGCAGGCTCATTGCCGGTCTTGTCTTTGGCAAACCAGCCAGACACGGTGGAGCAGCCTGTTAGCATGACAAGTAACAACAGCGCGGCAAAGCGAATAATCATTTAGCGCCTCCAAGTGCATCGAGTTTCATTTGGATCAGGTTGCGATACTTACTCTGGGCATCAGTTTTATTAAATGCAAGCTGGTAAGCGGCACGTGCTTCGTCAGCCTTACCTTGTGCATTTAGCACGTCGCCCTTGAGGTCGGCATACAAACTCATGAAAGATTCAGCATGTTTTACGTCCAGCAACTTGAGCGCATCAGCATAATTTTTTTCATCCAGTAATACACTAGCTAATTTGAGACGCGCTACGTTCTGTAGCCCGGTCTCGTCTGCATGTTTAATTACCCACTCTAATTGTGATTTAGCGCGCGCCACATCTTTATTTTGAAGATTAACCTGCGCTGCCAGCAAAGCCGCTCGCGGAGCGTAAGCGGTAGTACCGAACTGGTTGATCACTGCTTGCACGGCATCATTGATACGCTTGGGATCATTGCTGGCGAGCTGTTTTTCCAGTTCCGCATATAAAGTACTGGCATCCGTCATCTTCTTTTCTTTATAGAACTGCCAGCCCTGGATTGCAGCAAAACCGGCTACAGCCAAGACCAATGCTATCAACAGCCACTTGCCATTATCTTTCCACCATGCCTTAAACGCATCTACCTGCTCCTGTTCCTGCAAATCAAGTACTGCCATTTTTTTTATCCTTGTTTAATCAATTCATTAATTTTGGCCGGTAATTCGTCAAACGCCACCTGCATTTGTTCGCCACCGCGTAGCGGCTTGAGATTGGCCAGCCCAGTACTTACCTCTTTGTCGCCGAGGATCACTGCAAAACATGCATTACTGGCATCTGCTTTTTTCATCTGTGACTTAAAGCTTCCCCCATTGCAATGCAATAAAACGCGCAGCCCAAAATCTCTTAATCGCTCTGCCACCAAGCTTGCCATGCCATCCGCCATCTCACCTTGATGCACCACATACACATCTAGAGGGGCGGGCGGAGTGTTCATACCATCTTCCTGCAAAAGTGCCAACAAGCGTTCAATGCCCATGGCAAAACCGGTGGCCGGTGCAGATTTTCCACCGATTTGCTCAATCAAACCATCAAAACGGCCACCAGCACAGACAGTGCCCTGCGCGCCAAGGCGAGTGGCAACCCATTCGAATACAGTGCGATTATAATAATCCAGACCGCGCACTAAGCGTGGATTTATCTCAAACGCCACTTCATGGCGGTGTAGAATTTTTTGTACCGCCTCAAAATGTTTAAGCGCATCTTCTTCCAGCTCCTCCATCAGATTGGGCGCGGCCATGATCAATTCTTGCATAGCCGGATTTTTGCTATCAAGGATGCGTAATGGATTACTGTGTAAACGGCGTGTTGCATCCTCATCCAGCACACTATTGTACTGCTCGAAATAGGCTATCAACTTGGCGCGATGTCGTTGCCGTGCAGCTATATCACCCAGTGTATTGAGTTGCAATGTGATATCGCACAAGCCCAGTTTGCGCCACAGGCGCGCGCACATCACAATCTGTTCGGCATCAATATCCGGACCATTGAAACCCAAAGCTTCCACACCAATCTGGTGAAACTGACGGTAACGCCCCTTCTGCGGACGCTCGTGGCGGAACATCGCGCCATTGTAATACAAACGCTGCGGCGCATTGTACAGGAGGCTGTGTTGCAGTGCGGCGCGCACGCAGGAAGCCGTGCCTTCCGGGCGAAGCGTGAGCTGATCGCCATTGAGACTATCCTCAAAGCTATACATTTCTTTTTCTACGATATCGGTCACTTCGCCTATGGCACGTTTGAATAGCGTTGTATGTTCCAGCAAAGGCATGCGAATGTTGCGGTAACCATAACCTTCCAGCCAGTCACGCACAGTATCCTCGAACCAAAGCCAAAGCCCCGCCTCTTCCGGCAAGATGTCATTCATGCCGCGTACGGCCTGCAATGGAGAATTGCTGCTCATAAAACAATTAACCTTTACTTCACTTAGGGCAGATATTATTAAAGCTGCACGGTATTAAAATGTATAACTAGAGGATTTCGGCCTAATACTATTTACGTTTGCAATGGCTGAGCGCTGCTTTCAATTATTTGATGTTTAATTTATTACACGGATTGGTATAGTTTTAGGATGGGGACTACCAGCTTCACGGCGCGCGTAGTTGCGCGCCACGTAATCATTCACGATCTGCTTGAACTCGTTGGCAATATTGTCACCACGCAAAGTAACAGTTTTTTGACCATCTACATATACTGGCGCTGCAGGATGCTCGTTACTGCCCGGAAGACTGATACCAATGTTGGCCATCTTGCTTTCCCCCGGACCATTCACGATGCAACCCATTACCGCCACTGTCATTTCCTCAGCGCCGCTGTATTGTTCGCGCCACACCGGCATTTGCTCGCGCAAATAAGACTGAATGCTTTGTGCCAATTCTTGAAAAACCGTACTGGTGGTACGCCCGCAGCCGGGACAAGCAATTACCATGGGCGTAAAGGAGCGCAACCCCATCGTTTGCAAAATTTCCTGCGCCACGATTACCTCTTGTGTACGGTCACCCCCTGGTTCCGGTGTGAGAGAAATACGTATGGTATCCCCTATTCCTTCCTGAAGTAGCACGGCCAGCGCGGCGGTGGAGGCGACAATGCCTTTGGATCCCATGCCAGCTTCAGTTAACCCCAAGTGCAGCGGATAATCGCAGCGCAGTGCTAGTTCACGGTATACCGCGATTAAACCTTGGACCTCACTCACCTTACAT
>JBKJQT010000365.1:0-2521 GCA_046593855.1 Candidatus Nitrotoga sp.
ATCGAGTGTTTGCGCTCCAGCACCGCACGGATCTTCTTCGGTCCCCAGGTCGGGTGCAGGCGGCGTTCCGCCACCACGATGCGCTCAATGGCATCGTTCGTGCGCAGCGGCACTGAATGCGGCGCACGGCTGGCATCAATCAGCCCTGACGCACCGCTCTGCGCGTGCCGCACCAGCCACTTGTGACCGCATTTGCGGCTTATTCCAAACTCTTCACACAGCTCCGTGATCGTGTAGCGATCGCTGTTGGCAAGGGTGACAAACTTCAATCGAAGTTCCGACGTAAGGGGCGTTGTCCATGGCATAGACCTGCCCAACAACTGTAACCCATGTCCCCGGTCAACCTGTCACCCATCCGCCCGGTCCGAACCGCGCGTGGGTTCATTTTTTATAATTCTTTAAACGGGGTAAAACCGCTTCAGGAAGGATAAAGTAATTTGTAAGGTTATTTTCATCAGCCTCACGAGGATCATATTCAGCTAAAACTTCCCTTATTGACCATTTAAAACGATGGCACGCCCCGATGGCTAAATACTCATAGCCATGTATCCGATCATCCCAACTCTTTTGATTATTCTCATGAATTTTTTGGTAAATGAACTGCGCCCACAAGGCATCGCTTACTGGAGCAGATACTAAGGCTTTGAGTGATTCAAGATTTGCTTCCTTGTCTCCTTCCTGGATTGAAGGACCCGATATCTCCCTTGCAATTAACTTTCGTGTCGCCTCAATTTCCCATTCCTTTCTCCAATTTTCATAGTATGTATTCATTATATTACTATTACTGGTTGCGACTGAGTCAGGAGGCTGCGCTTTCTGGCAGGACATAATAAACAGCGGAAGAATTAGAATGGAGAATAATTTTTTCATGGCTTTTTGCAGCAAAATCTCTGCTTCTTTGCCTTAGATGCATCTTCTGGTGTAGTCTTTCGGGATTTTGCAAGTTCATCGTAATATAACTGCGCAGTAGAGGTTGGATCTATGCCACCTTCCGAAGTAGGACCATCTAGCCCTAACTGTTGACTGTACGTCGGCATACCGCCAGCATGATTTACTGTTCCAACCACATGGTAGTAATTTGCATTCGGAGGGGTAAAGATAAAAATCTGAGTCTCTTTACATTCGCATGCTTCAGGTGGACCTACCTCTGGATCGCTCATCTCCCGACATCCATTTGCCGGTAGTGTTGTTGGGTTTGGATTCCAAGCCGGCAACGTTGGCTTGCAGCCTCCTGCCGCGAAAGAAGTGCAGTTGCTACCCGAATGAACTTTTGTCCAGTCAATAGTGCCGCCGCTTGGTGCCGCTGGCACACCCCCACCAACAATGGTTTGGTTGCCCAAGACATCGATGTTCTGAATGGAGTCGTTTTCAGTAAACGCATATATATTGACCCCAGCCCATTCACCCATTGGGTCCCTTGTGGGCCACCTGCCGAGTGCCGTCAGGTAATAGCGATACCCGTAGTAGTATAGACCCTCGGTGGTCTCCACTTCCCGGTCGAGATACTTCGTGCTGAACCTCCAAGGGTTACGCTGGGCGAAGGAGGTCGCGGTGACGCTTTCCAGGTTGCCCCCGAACGCTGTGTAACGATGGCTCGCTTCGAGGTTGCCGGCGGCATCCACCACGTTTGTCACGTTGCCGTTGCCATCATAGCAGTAGTAATGAGGGGTGGCGGTCGCACCGCTGATCTCTTCGACCATGAGCAGGCCGCCAACACCGCCCGCGCCTTGCAGGCTGCCGCTGACATCAGCGCCCCAAGTATAGCGGTAGGTGCCAGCAGGGATGCTCGCGCTCCCAGGATATTCGCGTTCTTGAATCACGTTCCAATGGTCATAGGTAAATACCACGGTTTTGGCAAGGTTCCATCCACCGCTGCCATTGGGAGCATAGACTTTTTTCCACACGCGCCGGTGGAGGGCGTCATACCCGTTTTCACTCTTCGCGGTCGTGCTCTGGGTGCTGAGGAGACGGTTCTCGCTATCCCACTGCATCGCGATGGCTGATGCGGCCCCGGGGATAACCGCCAGGGTGTTGTTGCCGTTGGCGTCGTAAGTTTGCGCTTGTCCGGCCACGCTCATGTATTGATCGAGGGTATTCGCGGTGTAGGCTGTGACGTTGCCGTTTTTTGCACTGCTCAGACGATTGCCCGCGGCGTCATAACCAAAGCCTTCTGTCTGATTGCCACTGGCGGTGGCCGCATAGGCTCCGCCCACGACCTCTCCGATGGCGTCATAAGTGTAACCGTCGTTCTTGCCGCCGGCACGGGCGATGCCGATTCTCCGACCCCGGTTGTCCAGCGTGTAGCCCAGCGTATCAAACGACACGTTGTTTAGGGTCTGCGCCATGCCGGTGAGTTGTCCGGCGACATCATAAGCGTAACCGGTGCTCACACCGTTCTCCAGAGTGCGATTGGTTAACTCGCCTGCGGTGTTGTAAGCATACGTCGCCACGGGTGGTGGGCCACCGGCGGTAACGGCCGCAAGCTGGTTTCTGGCGGTGTAGTTATACTCAACGACATGGC
>JBKJQT010000020.1:0-2502 GCA_046593855.1 Candidatus Nitrotoga sp.
ACGTTAGTGGTGGCGGGGGTGCGTTTCATGGGAGAGACAGCGAAAATCCTTAATCCGGAAAAGCGTGTGTTAATGCCGGATATGGATGCAAACTGTTCGCTCGATCTGGGTTGTCCGGTGGACGAGTTTACTGCTTTCTGCGACGCACATCCGGATCGTACCGTGGTGGTGTATGCCAACACCAGTGCGGCGGTGAAGGCGCGCGCCGACTGGGTGGTAACCAGTTCTATCGCCTTGCCCATCGTTAAGCATCTTAAGGAGCAGGGACAGAAAATATTGTGGGCACCGGATCGTCATCTGGGCCATTACATTCAGCAACAAAGTGGCGCCGACATGTTGCTGTGGCAAGGTTCATGTGTGGTGCATGACGAGTTCAAGGCCAAGGAGTTGGCTGAACTTAAGGCGCAACACCCAGATGCCAAGGTGTTGGTGCACCCTGAATCCCCTCCGGCAGTGGTGCAACTTGCTGATGTGGTGGGCTCCACCACGCAGCTCATTAAGGCAACACAGAGTTTGGCTGCGAACAAATTCATTGTGGCGACCGATAACGGTATCCTGCACAGAATGAAAACTTTATCACCGGATAAGGTGTTTCTCGAAGCCCCTACGGCTGGAGAAGGCGCGACTTGCACAAGTTGTAATCATTGTCCGTGGATGGCGATGAATGGTTTGTTAAATCTCGTCGACGTGTTGGAAAGAGGGAAGAATGAGATACATGTTGATCCAGTAATCGGGCGCCGCGCCAAGGTTTCTATCGAGCGCATGCTGGATTTCGCACGTCAAATCGGCCTTCCCACCCGTGGCATAGGTAACGCCTGACGGATGCTTGCGGCTAAGACCACGCTCTTTGCTTATATTAAATGATATGTGGTCTGCTGATGCGGTATTGATGAGCCACCTATGACCACACTGAACATCGTCACCTACAACATTCACAAGGGTTTGTCCCATTTCAACCAGCGCATTGTGCTGCACGAATTGCGCGAGCGCTTGCGTGAACTCAACGCTGATATTGTATTCCTGCAGGAGGTGCAGGGCGAGAACAACCGCGACATAAGACATCTCCATAGCTACGCCACTTCGCCGCAACATGAGTTTCTGGCTGACCAGATATGGCCGCATCATGCGTATGGAAAGAATTCCGTTTATATAGGCGGTCATCACGGAAATGCCCTCTTGAGCCGTTACTCGATTGTGGAGTGGGATAATCTGGATATTTCCGCGCATCGCTTCGAGAGTCGAGGCCTGCTGCATTGTGTAATTGACCTGCCAAAAACCGATCAGAGTGAGACCAGTCAGCCTCTACATTGCATCTGTGTACATTTTGGTTTATTCAAACGTGGCCGCAGGGTGCAATTTAATGCATTGATTGAGCGTATCAAGCGGATGGTGCCGGTGGATGCGCGCCTGATTGTCGCGGGTGATTTCAATGACTGGCGCAACAATGCCAGTCGTCTGTTAGCCCATGAATTGCAATTGCATGAGGTATTTGAAACAAACCTTGGCAGGCCGGCACGCAGTTTTCCGGCGGGCATACCGTTACTGCGCATGGATCGCATTTATGTGCGGGGGTTGGAGATCAAGCGCTGTGAAGTACATTCGTGGAGAAAAATTTCAGACCATGTAGCGCTGTCCGCGACGCTCGTTCTATGAGTAGTACGCATCTGGTTGATGGTCATATTCTGATTCTGATGCGCAATGGGGAGGAGTATTTTCCGCGCCTGATTGCGGCGATAGATGCCGCCACCCGCACGGTCTATCTGGAAACTTATATTTATGCCGCTGATAATTGCGGTCGACAGGTCTCGCAGGCGTTACAGCGCGCGGCCAAGCGTGGCATGAGGGTGCACTTGCTGCTGGATGGTTACGGCTCGGCCGATTTGCCGGATAAGTGGGTGGACGAGCTGCGTAGAGCGGGCGTAGCGGTGTTGTGGTATCGCCCGGAAATTGCGCGCTTTAACTTGCGCCGCCATCGCCTGCGCCGGTTGCACCGTAAGCTGGCGCTGGTGGATGAGACTATCGCCTTTGTAAGCGGCATTAATATCATCAATGATGTGCCGGGTGGTCTGATTATAGCGCCTCGTTTGGATTATACGGTGGAGGTGCAGGGAGCAACGGCAGAGCATATACACTTCGTGATGCGGCGTTTGTGGACACTGGTGTCGTGGATAAACTTTCGGCGGCAGCGCGAGCGCGTAAAGCTACTGGCCACGCACAAAAATGCTGAGCCACAAAAAGTGGCTTTCGTGTTGCGTGACAACTTGCGTCATCGTCACGATATTGAACACGCGTATCTCAAAGCCATTGCTAGTGCGCGGCGAGAGATCATCATTGCCAACGCCTATTTTCTGCCGGGAATGCGCTTCCGCCATGCATTATTAAACGCAGCTCGACGCGGAGTGCGCGTTGTATTGTTGTTACAAGGGCGAGTGGAATATCGTCTGCAGCACTTTGCTACGCGTGCGCTTTATGACGAGTTATTGCGAGCAGGTATCGAAATTC
>JBKJQT010000272.1:0-3311 GCA_046593855.1 Candidatus Nitrotoga sp.
GGTAGGCAAACACCGTGCCGCCCTCTAGTTTGGTTCTGGCGGCCGAAAGATTTTTTTCGAAGTCGTGGCCATAAAAAATATTATCCCCCAGCACTAACGAACAGGAGTCATTTCCGATAAAAGACTCGCCAATAATAAAGGCTTGCGCGAGCCCATCTGGTGAAGGCTGTATAGCAAAGGAGAAATTCATTCCCCATTGTGAGCCATTTCCTAGCAGCTGTTCGAAACGCGGTATATCTTGCGGAGTAGATATAATTAGAACATCCTGAATGCCGGCCAGCATAAGTGTGGTCAGCGGATAGTAAATCATTGGTTTATCATAAACTGGCAATAATTGTTTGGAGATGGATCGGGTAGCCGGGTAAAGTCGGGTGCCGGAGCCACCTGCGAGTATGATGCCTTTCATGATGTTTCCCTATCGCCGTAATTTTGTTGCATCCAATTTTGGTATTCTCCACTAATGACAGCATCAACCCAATCTGGGTTTGCCAGATACCATTCCACTGTTTTGCGCAATCCGGTTTCAAATGTTTCCAAAGGTTTCCAGCCCAGTTCCTGGGCGATTTTACCGGCATCGATCGCGTAGCGATGGTCATGACCGGGCCTATCCTGCACGTAGGTGATAAGGGATGCATGCGGTGAACCTTGAGGGCAGAGCTCATCAAGAATAGCGCAAATTTTATAAACTACTTCCAGATTGGTTTTTTCATTCCAGCCGCCAATATTGTAAGTTTCCCCCACCCGGCCCCGCTCTAGTACCAAGCGCAAGGCACGCGCATGGTCGTCCACATACAACCAGTCGCGGATGTTGTCGCCCTTGCCATAAATGGGTAGCGGTTTTCCATTGCATGCATTCAGGATGATCAACGGTATGAGCTTCTCCGGGAAATGATAAGGGCCGTAATTATTGGAGCAGTTGGTGGTGACCACGGGCAAGCCGTAAGTATGATACCAAGCACGCACCAGATGGTCTGAAGACGCTTTGCTTGCCGAGTAAGGTGAGTTTGGTTGGTAAGCGGTATTCTCGGTAAAAAAACCGGTTTCACCGAGGCTGCCATATACCTCATCTGTGGATATATGGTGGAAGCGGAAAGTGTTTTTGCGTTCTGCAGCAAGCTCGCTCCAGTATTCCCGTGCTGCTTTCAGGAGAGTGTACGTGCCAATAATATTGGTTTCAATAAAGGCTGCCGGGCCGGTGATAGATCGATCGACATGGGATTCCGCAGCCAAATGCATCACCGCATCTGGCTGATGTTCATGAAATAGGCTTGCGACTTTAGCAGCATCACAAATATCCACATGCTCGAAGCGGTAGCGGGGATTGTCTGCAACTGATATCAAGGACTGTAAATTGCCGGCATAGGTTAGCTTATCGACATTGATGACTGTCGCGTCGGTTTCCGTGATCAGTTGCCGAATAACCGCAGAGCCAATAAACCCGGCACCGCCGGTAATAAGGATTTTATTCATGGTTTGGAGGATCAATATATTATTTTATCTTGAGCTATTTTACTGAAAATGGTCATCAAGAAAATAGGTGATATGCCGCAGTGCTTGTTCCGTTGCACCACGATGGGTGCGGACAAAATGCAGTCCGGCTTGGCCAATTTTTGTCAGCTGATCGGGATGGGCAAGCAAGTTTTGTAAACTTTGCGCTAGGTCAGTTGAATTCTGTATCCGCACGGCTGCTCCGCATTCGACAGCAAGTTGGCTGGCTTGTGCGAAATTGTATGTGTGTGGGCCTATAAACACAGGCTTGCCTACAGCGCAAGCCTCAATGAGGTTTTGTCCTCCAAATGGCAATAAACTGCCGCCAATGAAGGTAAGGTCGCAGGCGGCATAATAGGCAAACATCTCTCCCATACTATCACCCAATACTACCTGGGTGTCTGACGCAATCGGATAGTTTTCACTTCTGCGCTGAAAGCGGATGTCTTGCTGGGTGAGCATGTCAGCTACGACGTCGAAGCGTTGCGGGTGGCGTGGCACAATGACGGTTAGTAAGTGGGGAATGTCTACTTGCTCAAGTATGGATAGCAGTAAGATCTCTTCCCCGGCGCGGGTGCTGGCTAGCAGAAAAACCTTCCTGTCTTTGCCAAACTGGGTGCGTAATTGTGCACCCAGTTCTAGCATCGCCGATGGTGGTTGAATGTCAAATTTCAGATTGCCCATGACAGATACATTGTTTGCACCTAATCCAGTCATGCGCGTAGCATCGACTTCGCTTTGCGCAGAAATAGCGCTCAGTTCGTTCAAGCCAAGTCGCGTTAAATTCGGGTAGCGTGCATAACGTGCAGCAGATTTCTCAGATAACCGCGCATTAAGCAGCAGTAAGGGAATTTGCATAGTGTGGCAGCTATGGATCAGATTAAACCAGATTTCAGTTTCCATCAAGACGCCGATGCGTGGGCGAAAGTGTTGCAAGAAACGCTTGACAGCAAATGGGTAGTCGTAAGGCAAATAAACCCGCAGGACATCGCCGCCGTAAAGCTGTTCACTAGCTGCGCGGCCGGTCGGGGTGGTGTGTGTAAGCAGCAGTTGATGATGCGGGTAATTTTCCCGCAAACGTTGCACCAAGCTGACCGCTGCGCGTGTTTCTCCAACTGATACGGTATGTAGCCAGATTACCGGTTTATTACTGCGAGCAGAGTAGCGCCCGAAACGTTCGTCAATATGCCGCAGGTATTCACGTTGCTTGCGCGCGCGCCAGAGCAGTTTAAAAAATACATATGGCAAAAGAAGCCACAGTAATAGAGTATAAATCTGACGAGGGTTAAACATAGATAAGCGAATGTCATACAACCAGAGTTGATTTGGCAGGCCTGCAAGAAGTGCGGGTGAATCATTAAGAATGAGGAGTCAGTGCAAACGGCATTCATTCATCTTTACGCGCCGAATTTGGTTCGAATTTTTTACTATGTCATACGATGATCACGCGCCAAATTTTTTGTTATGCAATATAAATATACAAAATATACGAGAACGTATATCAAAAATTAAATACTCTGGTTAACAATTTTATTGTTGCTTTGATTTAGCCAATAAAACTGGAGGAGGATTAGCTACGTTTATAATCATCGTCATACCGGACAATATCATCTTCGCCGAGATAAGAGCCAGACTGAACTTCAATCAGATAAAGTGATCCTATGCCAATATTTTCCAGACGGTGTTTCATGCCAATAGGAATATAAGTGGATTGATCTTCTTGTAGCAGCAAAATATCCTCGCCACGTGTTACTTTGGCATAACCGGAAACCACAATCCAATGTTCGGCGCGATGATGGTGCTTTTGCAAAGACAATTTTGCA
>JBKJQT010000282.1:0-3239 GCA_046593855.1 Candidatus Nitrotoga sp.
GTGCGGGAACCCAGAATTCCTTGGTCATAGTTAAGTGACACCGAGCCTGCACCGGGATATTTTGTAGGGAGCTGATAACAAACTACCAAAGGGCCACCAGCAAAGGCAGAAGCCGCAAACGTAATCAGCGCCCCAGCTATGAACCCGCGCATAATTCTCAGGCATATCATTTAGTAGATCCTTTTTGCTGGCGCACAAGTTGTTTAAATTCGTCAAGATCAAGCCGCTTAATGGATCCAGGTGCCTGCCGCATTTTGATCAGGGTTGATGGGGGCACCAAGTGATCGGGGATACCCAAGGTCATTTCTTTGAAATCTCTGCCATTGGTTACATGGAAGCCTGTTGACACCGGGATGATATTAAATTTTCCCTGATCAAGACCCACTGGGCTGGAGAAGCCTGCTGCCGAAACTCCGTAGAGGAAAAGTACATAACTCTCCCCCACTGTAAACGTAGGCACGCCTGATGTTTGATGGGTTTCTCCTTCTAACTTTCCGCCGATTTGCTTAATGGAATGTTTGGCTCCCACTTCACCCTTGAGAACCTCCTGCACTTCAAAGGTGGAATAAGTCACAATTGAACCAGTTTGTAGATCACGTTCGCTATGGTTCTCAAGAGATTTACCCTGGAATGCGATAGCGGCGTCGTTGATGATTTCATCCAGGTAGAGTGGTAACACACTCATGGCGCTTGCTGGCATTGCAATTATAAGACTGAGCAAACAAGTAAAAAGAAATTGTCTTGGCATTGAAGTACCTCCAAAGGGGTAAAGCATACGGACCAGAATCCCAAAAGCTGTTGTTGTAAAACTTGACTAGCAAATAAGTTCACACATATCTTGGTCGGATTAAAGAGTCCAATATTTTATGCTAGTGTAGTGCGTCATAAATAATTTAACTTAATGGCACCTCTAAAAATGCCGTCGTCCCCGCGAAGGCGGGGAACCAGGTGCTTGATTAGACTGGATTCCCGCCTTCGCGGGAATGACGAAATGTGAATTTTTAGAGGTGCCATTAAGCTTAATAAGATGCAATCTGTTTGACGCACTACACTAGGAAAAAATAAATCTCGAAGCACTATCAGGTCTACATTTTATATTACTCGGCAATAATCTTAAAAGTTAATCAAGCATACTTTTAAGCTGCTAATTCAAGCAAAGTCTATGGAGAAAAGTACGCTGGTGTAAAAATTACATAACAATCATCGTTCATATCCAAGCAATCCACAAAGCCATAATTGGCACATGGTTTATTAAAAATGTTAAAATTAATAAAGAGTTTACTCATAAAGCTAATGGATGAAAGTATTTTCATAAATGTTTTATATCCGACAATAAATAACAAGAGGCACAAATCCTGAAGTCCAGTCCAATAATGCCATCTAAGATTTGCCAGATGGCGCAGACTATATTGGCAACGGATTCAGTACCAATCAAGCCGATACCATAAAAATATTGAAATTTAAAATTAATCTTCCATCGACAGAGCAAAGGGAGCAACAACGCAAATGATTGCCGTCGTAAAAAATCTTGTCGAATACCGCGAACTGATGACAGTACTTGCCTGGAAGAACGTCACACTGCGCTACAAACAGGCTTATCTTGGCATTGCCTGGGCTGTAATAAAGCCACTCACCCTCATGCTGATTTTTACATTGGTCAAGAGTTTCGTTGGAATTGACAGTGGTAACATCCCTTATCCTCTCTTAACCTTCGCTGCACTCATGCCCTGGATTTTCTTTCAAGAATCAGCATCAGAGGGAGTAAGCAGTGTAGTGGGCAATGCCAACTTGATCAAAAAAATATACTTCCCGCGTGAAATATTCCCCATAACGGCAGTCGTTACCAAGCTTGTAGAGCTTGGCATCAACTTTGTCATTCTGGCCGGACTCATGATTTGGTTTAAATATATACCCAGCATGTACATCCTTTGGGTACCGTTCATCATTCTTTACACAATCCTGACAGCCTTAAGCATCGCATTTGCCGGTGCAGCCATCAATGTTTACTACAGGGATATGGGAACAGCCCTGCCCGTGCTGCTTTCCCTGCTCATGTATGCCTCTCCTGTAATCTATCCATTGCAACTGGTGAAGGATAAACTTTTGGAACAACAAGCTGCCGGCGAGTGGTCCAACCTGCTTTATACCCTATATACCCTTAACCCTCTGGCGGGCATCATTGACGCGTTTCAAAGTGTTGTGCTGAGAAACCAGCCGCCGGATCTGTTTGCTATGGTTCCTGGCATAATCCTGGTTGCGACCCTGCTCCCTCTAAGCTACGCGTTCTTCAAGCGGGCAGAGTCTTATTTTGCAGATGTAATTTGAGGGCAACGGGTAGGAATTGGTGGATAGTGCGCAAAGATTACAGAGTAGTAAAAGACTTAGGATTTAATTGAAGGTGAAAGGCTATAACAAGCTGATCGGGATCGTTGGGGCATGAAACTGGCCACGACACCCCCTATATCTATACGGAGGCAATGAACCATGAAAAACCTTAAATTTGTCGTTTACCGGGAAGATAAATATTACGTTTCACAATGCTTAAACATTGACGTAGCAAGCTGTGGCAACACTATCGACGAAGCGATCCAAAATCTGAAGGAGGCCACTGAGCTCTACTTTGAAGAAGGGGAGTCAGAATACCACCCCATAGAAGAGGCCTTGCTTGGAGAATACGCTGTCAATGGCTGAGCTTTATTCATCAAGGACAATTATTAATGTCTTACTGCGGCATGGCTTTAACTTTATTTCACAAAAAGGAAGCCATAGGAAATTCCGCAAAGGTGATAGAACCGTGATTATTCCTGATCCAAAGAAGGAAATACCATTAGGCACGTTTGCCTCTATTCTCAGGCAGTCCGGCCTCAGTAAGGAAGACTTTAAATAACTATGCCCATCATTGAAGTCAACCACGTCACCAAAGAATACCAGCTGGGCCAGATAGAGAGTATCAGGACCGCCGCGCTCAACCACTGGCGCCGGCTCACAGGCCAGCCAGTTGAAGAGCGCGCTCCGTTCAAAGCCCTGAATGACGTCACGTTTTCCGTCGAACAAGGCGAAGTGCTTGGCATCATCGGCCACAATGGTGCTGGCAAGAGCACGATGCTCAAACTGTTGGCCAACATTTCAAAACCCTCCAACGGCAACATCCAGGTCAAGGGTAAGATAGCACCACTAATCGAGGTAGGTGCCGGCCTGGTGGGCGACCTCACCGGGCGCGAAAACATCTACCTCAACGG
>JBKJQT010000028.1:0-5049 GCA_046593855.1 Candidatus Nitrotoga sp.
CCCTTGGCTATATGCTGAGCCATCGTGCTTGCGCCACAGTGATACATGAATACGCCTGGAGTCTTGGCTTCAAACTGAAAATGTTTACTTTGTCCGGGCTTGATTTCCCCGAATTCATTTAGCACGTCAACCTGCGCCGCGTGAAAGTCCATTGCGTGTGAATTTTTATTTTCAGGTGGATTGATCAGCGTGAAATCAACCGTATCGCCTTCATTTACACGGACAGGTTTGCCCGGAATGGAACCATCGAATGTCCATGCTGCCATTTTAACGTCGCCCTTGTTATTCACGGGCAGATCAACTTCCATAGCTGTCATCGTGATTTTAACGGTTTTTGCGAATACTTGTTGTGCGGGAAAAAGCCCAGTCACCAGCATTACAGCAACAGCTGTATTTTTAAGTTTATACATATTATTCACCTCTTTGATTTAAAGTTAACTACAAATTGCTTATTTCTTACCACCACTTCTTGCTATTGCCATTTACTAACCAAATTTGCACTTACATAAGATGCGTAGGTGCTGTACTAAATCGTTGATTTCCTCGTCACTTAAGGTTGATCCCCACGGGGGCATCAATATTGATTTATCAATGGATGGCCCACCCTCTTTGATTGCCTTGAATAATGTTTCGTCCGAGCGACCCGACATTGCCTTCGCATCGGTGTGATCGCGCGGCACGACCGTCATGTCCCGGATGTTCACGCCTTTTCCGGTTCCCTCACTGCCGTGGCATTGAACGCAATAGGCCTTGTAGTTGTCAGCGGGTGCTTCCTTGGCTTGGGCTTGGACTGAGATAGCTGCTAGTAAAAGCAACAAAAATAATTTAGTTGGCATTTGCAACCTCCTTGCTCAGCGTTTCAAGATAATGAACCATTTTTTGTATATTTACCTCCGATAAATTTTTGTTCGGCATCATGGATTTTGGCTCCCAAGCTTGGGGAGATCTGATGAAGCTCGCCATATATTGCGGTTGCAGACGCTTGGCCGCCGTATAAAGTTCTGGCCCCGACACGCCACCATATTCAGGCTCGATCAAGTGACACGCCAAACAGCCCAAAAATTTATTGAAGGCCATTTCCCCCATCTGCTTTGGTACCGTACCGGAATCAACTTTCTCCTTGGCGATCAAATCGATATGCGGTTTCATCTTTATGAGCTCGGCCGCAACTGAGGTGGCATCGGCCTTGGAAAGTGCGATATGATCCGTAAGCGTTGAAATATCAATTTCGTCACCTTTTGCGCCAGTCTTGATATGTCCACCATAGTACATTCCGGCTGGACGAATCCGGCTTGGCTTTTGCAGCCAAGATACAAGCCATTCTTGGCGATATTTATCGCCCGCGTAAAAAAGGTCTGGAGCCTTTTTCTCAAAAGCAGCTTTCAAAGTCTGTGCTGGCGGCCCCTTAATGTTGTGGCAGGCGGAACAGTTTCCCTGAAGCACTCCTCCCTCGGCGAGGGCTGCTCCAGAAAAACTAAGTATGGCAATAAGAACTATATGCTTCATATTTATCTCCTTCTTTTCCCTTGTTCGATTATTTTGCCCATGAAGGGTGCGCTATTGAAAAGTCCATATCCCTGCGTAAGCGACACACTGTAGAAGAAGTTGGGGTCGTACGCTTTGCCTTTCCAGATGTACCAGTCATTCATTTTGACGCCTTCATATTCAAAAACGGTCATTGGCCCACCCATCGAGGCACCGTTGTTTGACATGTGTTTGTCAACATGGTCATGCATTACGAAGAGTCCAGGATTGTTCATCTTAACGATCACGTCATAACGCTCACCGGGTCCTACCGGAACAGTGTCCACAAAGTAAGGATTGGCAAGCGGGTAACCGTCTTTGTGGGTGATGAGCATGTCGTGCCCATGCATATGCATTTGGTGTGTTTCATCGCCAGCGCCAATAAAGCGCATTCTCAACACATCGCCTTTCTTGACCCTAATCGGCTGGGTGAATGGGAAGGATTTTGCGTTTACTGAAAAGTAGTCAGAAACATCCTGCGGGCTGCCTCCTTTGCCATATACACTAGCATATGGTGATTGCCAAGTGCTCATCATCAGTATGGCATCCAAGGTTACTTCTTTTTCGAGTGCGCTCGGATTTTTTGGATCGACGATTATTGGCCCCCACATCCCGCGTATCGCCACATGCTCCCAGACATTTACATGGCAGTGGTACCACAGGCTTCCGGGACGATCAACATTGAATTTATAGGTATAAGACTCTCCGGGCTGAATTGCTTCTTGTGAGACACCTGGCACGCCATCTTGTTGCCAACTGCCGGTCTGGTTAGTGCCATGCCAGTGGATAGTATGGGGAAGTGTGGTGTTGTTGGTTACGTGCACCATCACATCATCGCCCTCCTTGACGTGGATGAGTGGCCCTGGCACTTGTCCGTTGAACGCCCAAACTTTATTGGTAAAGCCCGGAGCTACTTCTATTGAAACTTCATCAATGGTCAGGTTAAATTCGCGTTGCTCGGCCCAGCTTGCAGTGGCAACTCCAGCCAAGAACAAAAATGTTAAAATGTTTCTGAGATAAGCGGCCGCAGTGGATACACACAATCTATTAAAGGCAATGGTCATTTTTTTGGTCATCCAAATTTCTATTTCTATAATATTTTTAATTAAAGATACATTTAAAATGTATCTTTAATTAAAAATATTGTCAAGTAAATTATTGATGCGCTGTCAGCGCTAAGGAGTAATGTCCCCTTTCTCACAACCGGCATTGCATGCCTGACTCAGACACAATATAATATTCATATAAATGATATTACTAGTTTAATTCTGGTCAGTATATTTCTCTTTTTGTGATACTTCGTTGCGGTTGTGTTCCTGGCGGGTGTTGCAACTACAATGTTAAGATATAGATCATTACTCCTACCGTAGGAAAAAAATGTCAAACGAAAAACCATTAAGACCAATAGCTTCAGTTCGCACATACCCTACCGATGCAAACAATGTAATTTGCCTTGCACTAACAGATACTAATGGCGCTGAAACAGAATTTATTATCAATCCAGAAGGATTGAATGCTCTTATTTACCCAGTTCTTGGACTTGCTTCTAAATGGGCAAAAGAACCAGATTTAAAAGTACACACTTGGTCTGGACCAAAAAATGCACTCCCCGCACAGCATATTGAATTAGCTATTGGCCGAACTCCTACTGAATGCGCTTTACGGGTATTTATCGGCGAGGTTGAACTAACATTTATCCTTCCTCTCGACGATGTGCTTAAAGCTGCTGCAAAGTTTATGCAACATCTTGATAAAGATTCTGGAAGTTCAATACATTGAGTCGTATAGCTTCTGATCTTCCATTTTGAGTGTGGGTCTATTTTGCTCTAGATATGCACTTTAGTTCTTCTCAGCAGCAAATATTATTCTGTTTCGATACGCGCTCATAGCATTGTCTCAGAGTAATGCTAACTCGCTTAGCACTTCTGTACACCATTTGTTCATCCGCCAGGCTAATGTGCTTCATATTGCGCAACCCTCTACCATCAATTTGATCGGGAGGGTTAGTCGACCTTAGTTCGGGGAACAGGTTGACGAACTGTTCATCTGCCCTATCCTAATATTTGGCTTGTCAGTTCGTACAGGTCAAGATGCCGACTCAGTGATTGATTTATTAACTATAAAAACAAATAAATACGAAATTATTTCTGGTTATTCAGGGCTGGTAATCTTAAACAAAAATGCTCCAACCTATCAAAACATAACGCTCCAACAAAAATAGCACAACAAATATCAACAGCATGAAAATCACGAAGCGTACTATCTGCCAAGCTAGATTTAGATAGCGGCGATTGCGAGTAAACATGTACGCTCCACCGGAAAAGACAATGAAAAGAGCGGCCAGGACGAGTAGCAGACGCAAAATGAGCAAAGTGTTTGTCCTTACAGTTGATTCGGTGAATTTAACGTTCCCTAATCTTTACTTAGCTCGTCGGTGAAGAGGAGATTGCCTGATGAAGATTCAGGCAGTCTGCAATTGCAAACGCAGGAATGCTGGCGCTTCCTCAGTCTTGTTGAAAGTCACGAATTCCCACGCCTGTTCATCAGCAAGCAAGGTGCGTAGCAAGGTATTGTTCAGAGCATGGCCAGATTTATAACCAGAGAAAGCGCCAATCAGCGGATGTCCGAGCAAATATAGGTCGCCTATGGCATCTAATATTTTGTGTTTGACGAACTCATCCTCAAAGCGCAACCCATCTGGGTTGATGACGCGATATTCATCCATCACGATGGCGTTGTCCAAGTTGCCACCCAGCGCCAATCCCTGAGCTCGCATATTCTCAACGTCATGCATGAAGCCGAAAGTGCGGGCACGGCTTACTTCTTTGATGTAAGAATGTTCCCCCAGATCTATCGTTACATGTTGTTTGGTAGTGGCAAATACAGGATGGGAAAAGTTAATAGTAAAGTTAAGTTTGTAGCCGTTGAATGGTTCGAAGCGCACCCATTTGTCACCGTCCTTGATCTCTATGATTTTTTTTATGCGGATGAATTTTTTTGCCGCAGATTGTTCGATGATGCCTGCAGATTGCAAAAGGAAAATAAATGTTCCAGCGCTCCCATCCATAATTGGGACTTCTGCGCTAGTCAAGTCAACAAAAGCATTGTCCACGCCAAGCCCGGCAAAAGCGGACATTAGATGTTCTATAGTGGCGATACGCGTGCCGTTGACTTCCAGGCAGGTGGACAAGCGGGTATCGTTTACCGCATGCGCTTCAGCGCGCACCACCACCACCGGCACAACATCCACCCGGCGGAATACGATACCGCTGTTTGCCGGTGCAGGAGACAAGGTAAGATTAACTCGCTCACCAGTATGCAGGCCTACCCCAGTAGCTTGCACCGAATTTTTTAATGTGCGTTGGTTAACCATGTGGCTTTAAAGAGTTTATAAATAATTTAAATTTTAACATAGTTCATTCTGGCACTGGTTTACACCGGTTTTATACGGGAACTTCTTAACAAATCGCACACATATTGTGGCGTGACAATCGTTACGCGGATGAATCAAGCGTAGGGAAATTA
>JBKJQT010000054.1:0-4326 GCA_046593855.1 Candidatus Nitrotoga sp.
ATACCAATGTGCCAGCGAGCACAAACACGCGCTGTTGCAGTGCGAATGTAATTAACTTCTCTAACATTTAATTAGAACCGGCATTTAGTTATGAGCAGCATCGCTCGTCGCTCCCAGTTCGGAATTAAGTAACAATGCTCCGCTTGTTACTACGCGCTCGCCTGCCTGCAAACCTTCTTTGACATAGGCATACTCGCTTCCCTGTAGACTGAGCGTAACCCGACGTCGTTGCAATACACCGGGAGACTGCTCAACAAATATGTAGCTGAACAAGCCTTGAGTGACTATAGATGCGTTTGGTATGCGGGGTAATTTCGATTTTCCATTCACAATGGGAGTCACGCGTGCAAACATTTCCGGCTTTAGTTTGAGGTGTGGATTATCCAGTTCGCAGCGCACTTGTATGCGTCGGGTGAGTGGATCCAATGCACCACCGATAACAGTCACTTTCCCTTGAAAAAATTCGCCAGGGTAAGCATCTACTTCAACAGAAACTAGATCGCCAAGGTTTATCTTGTCGAGCTGCCTTTCGGGTAGATCAATTTGCACCCAAAGATGAAGTGGGTCAGTGATGACAAACAAGGGATTGACGGCATCCGACCTGACCTCACTACCGGCATTAACCTGACGTTCGCTGATGGTCCCATCTATTGGGGCACGTAAAATGAATTGGCCCGCTAAAGTGGGCACATCGGCATTCAAATTCTTCATCCGTGCCTTAGCTCTCCGGGATTCTGCTTGTGCTTGTTGCCAATCAGCCGCAGCAGCCTCTACCTCCTTGCGAGCAATTCCCTTGACTTGATACAACTGCTTAGTTCGCTCGTAAATTTCTTGTTTACGTAATAGGTCTGCACTGGCTTTTGCGTTATCGGCTATTGCTATAGCGAAATCAGGTGAGTCCAGTACTAGCAGCTGGTCACCTTTCTTTATTTGCATCCCTACTTCGACCGGTATTTTTACGACACGGCCGACCAGCGGAGAAAAAACGCGAGCAGTATGATTATCATTGTAAGCAATACGCCCGTTTAGTGGCTCCACCAAAGGCTCGGGAAATGCTTCAATCGTTTTTATTTTCAAAAATGACAACTGTGGCGCGTTCGCAGCGAACCGTAGCTGGTCAGAAGTCGTGGGGAGGGAAGATTTTTCTGGACTAGGAGCTACGCTGGGAGCGCGAAATTTATGCCATCCCCAATAGCCCGCGACAACCACCAAGATAATGACAGCAAGAAATAGCAAAAAATTTTTATTTAATTTGATCATAGAGCGAATTTCTCATTTGGTGAGGCAAGCGACGTGGTTAAATTAGTACTTACTTGTGGCATCGGAACGATTCCACCATCCTCCCCCAAGCGCTTGGTATAACGCCGCCGCATCGCCAAAGCGGTTGGTTTGAGCCTGAATCAGATTAATTAATGATTGCTGGTGGCTTTGTTCGGCTATCACCACTATTTGATAACTGACATATCCCAACTTGTATTGCTTGCGGGTAATATCAGCAGTTACTTTCAGCGCTTGTTCAGATCGTGCTGCAGCTTTCAAGAAATCGGCATCTGACTGGATAGCATACAGCGTATCAGCCACATTCTGAAAAGCAGTAATCACCACATTTCGATAATCTGCACCGGCCTCAACCAGACGCTCTCTTGCGGCGCGCTCCTTAGCTTTTAATGTCCCGCCATCAAATAGCGTTTTAGAAATACTTCCGAGCAACGAAAAAAAAGGGCCACCTGTCTGGAACAACCAAGACGGGGTTGATGCCATTCCTCCAATCGCACCGGTAATTGAAAACTGCGGAAGTCGGCTGGCTATGGCCACGCCCACTTCTGCACTGGCTGAGTGTAATTGTTCTTGCGCTGCTCGAATATCGGGGCGCTGCTCAACAAGCTGTGATGGAAGACTTAATGGAAGCTCCTCCGGTAAATGAAGCGACCCGAGCTCAAATTTTTCTGGCACATCTTCATTGGGTAAATTACCGGCAAGGGCGCGAATCAAATCGCGAGTTAGTTCGAGCTGTTTTTTCATTGGGATGAGCGCTTGCTCTGCCTGTGCCTTCACTGATTCTTGAGACGCCACATCAAGCTCAGCAATAAACCCAAGCTTAAGCTGTTTGCGCATAATCTCAAGATTTTCATTGTAGGAATTTATGATATTTTGCATCACAACTATTTGGCTGCGGAGCGACGCTTCTTGCAATGCAGCCGCTACAACATTTGAAGCAAGTGTGATGTAAGTAGCTTCCAATTGAAAATGCTGCGCATTTAATTGGGCTTGAAGAGATTCAACCTGCCGACGGTTACCACCAAACACGTCCGGTACGTAACCAACCGTTAATTGCGCGATATGATAATTGTAATAAACTGGTCCGACAAATATTGGTCCCGCAGGGTTTGAAACGGTTTGGATGCTCCGACCATTCCCCTGTAAGCCTAATGAGTTCCCGCCACTGTTACCACCAAGTTTGTTACGGGATGGAGAATAATTAGCACCTATGGTGGGATAGAAAAATCCCTCTTGCGCAATAACGTTCTGCTGCAACCCACGCAACGATGCTTGTGCAGACTGAATTGTCGGGTTGTTCTTAAAAGCCCGTTCAATTAATGAATTAATTTGCGGTGAATGAAACATCGTCCACCAGTCATAAGGAATGGCCGCTGTTACATTATATTTTTGCAACTCTCCAGCTTGACCTGGCACCCCAGCAGTTCCTTGAGGCAATGATTGAGGAGCATAACTGGTAGCAAGAGGCGCTTCAGGTTTTTTAAAATCAGGACCCATAGCACAGCCATTCAGCAGTGCCGAAAACGCTAGCGCAACCCAGTAGAATGAGCTCTTCGTAAAGAGTTTTCTAGTTGCTTGCTTAATTATTCTATGCTGCTTAATTGCCAAGGTTGGCCTGAATTAAATGTGAAGTTTAACGATAATTTGAATGTTCTAGGCATTTCTGAAGAAAATCATATCAAATTGGCTCTATGATATAGAGTACGTAATCAACGAATGAGCAAATTTTTTAGTTGACAATTTCTTTTTGTTCATCGTGCATTTAGCGAAATATTGCCTGCTACGAATCACTTAGCCCCATCAAATTTATATAAATATAAACTTTCAACTTTGTCATTATAGCCCAAAGCACATTTTTCCTCTTTGCAAGTTCATAGCAAATTAAACAGTTTCAGATTGCACAGAACACCCGCACTTTTCATTAGAGCGCGCTGTAGCTATTATGCATATGTACTTCCTCGCATTATAGGTTGTTCACAATTACCTTCCTTCTCATTCAGAGAGTGAAATACACCGTAAAACCCGCTTTATTCGTCGGGTTGTGTTCTTCCAGATTGCTGATAATCGTTATAGCTCAGTGGAGTAATAAGTTATGTCAGAAGACAGCGATCTCGAAAAAACGGAACAACCCTCACAACGGCGCCTGGATCAGGCCCGTGAAGAAGGTCAGGCAGCACGTTCGCGCGAATTGTCAACTTTCTCCGTACTATTTGCAGGGGGTGCCGGGCTATGGCTGATGGGTTCCGCGCTGTCTGCGCAACTGATCAAACTATTGCGTGATGGTCTCACTCTTGATGCCAAACTGGCTTTCAATGGCGATTTATTATTGCCACGCTTGCACACACTTTCGCTGGAAGTTTTAGTGGCATTTCTGCCTTTTCTATTGCTGCTGCTTGTTACTGCCGCGCTATCCCCTTTATTGCTTAATGGCTGGATATTCAGCTTGAAACCACTGCAACCAAGCCTTGCAAAACTCAATCCGATAACAGGGATAGGTCGCATGTTCTCAATGAATAGCCTGGTCGAACTTGGTAAGGCTATCGCCAAATCGCTGTTAGTAGGTGGAATAGGTGCATGGGCTATCTGGCACTACAAAGATTCAGTGATGATGTTGATAGTGGAGCCGTTAACTATTGCCTTGCCTCATTTAGGCTATCTCTTGTGGATGAGCTTCGTCACTATTATGGGTGGCTTGTTTTTAATTGCGTCGGTGGATGTCCCCTTCCAGTTATGGGAACACAACAAAAAATTGAAGATGACCAAGGAAGAGGTTCGCCAAGAAGCCAGAGAATCCGAGGGTGATCCGCAGGTCAAGGGACGCATTCGCAGCATGCAGCGCGAAATGGCACGCCGCCGCATGATGGCGAGCATTCCAACTGCCGACGTGGTGGTAACCAACCCCACACACTATGCCGTAGCATTAAGTTACAGCGAAAAAGGGTTGGGTGCTCCTACCGTGGTGGCCAAAGGCTCCCATCTACTTGCTGCACGCATCCGTGAAATTGCCATACAGAATAATGTGCCTATCCTTGAAGCTCCCCCACTGGC
>JBKJQT010000416.1:0-16613 GCA_046593855.1 Candidatus Nitrotoga sp.
CCACCATGTGCCAACTCGATACCGGCCAACCGGGATGCTTCAGCCGCATCCACGCGGCGTAGTACATGCAATGGCCAATCAAGTGCCGCCAGCCGTTCGATACGTTTTACTTCGCGCGCAGAAAACGCCAGTTGCAGTTCTCCACATTCGGCACGGGCGATACCATCAATGGGAAACTTTTCATCTAGCAAGGCAAGCGCATGCCCATAGGAGGCCAGCAAAAAACATTGCAATGAATCTATGCCTGCGCTTAATCGAATATGCAATATTCCGCGTGGATTGCCCGATGCCGCCACAGCCAATGCTGGCGCGCCTTCGATCAAAGTAACGGAGACTCCGCGCAGCGCCAATGCTGAGGCAACAGCACAACCGGCCACACCTCCGCCGATCACGATGGCTGTTTTTACAGTAGCCCGCACTGGCGGCGAACCGGAGAGATGGCCTTGCAGCATTGCGCGTTTGCGTCCGAAGCCTGGAGATTTGCTGACCTGAAATCCTGCTTGTTCCAAACCGCGCCGTACCCAACCGACACAAGTATAGGTAGCAAATGAGGCACTAGGCTGAGAAGTTCGCACGATTTTCTCGAACACAGGCTGCGTCCACATTTCAGGATTACATGCCGGTGAAAAACCATCCAGAAACCATGCATCGATGCCACCGCGGATTTCAGTTAGCGCATTTTCCACATCATCTATCACCAGTGTAAGGCGTATCTTTCCACCGGCAAAACCCCACCGATTCCAGCCGGGTACGCGGCGGCGCCAACGGGCAAGGAGTTCATCCGCATACTGCCGCAACAGGGGCCACAGTGCCAAAACATCGGTCAGCTCTTTCTCATCAAGTGGATATTTTTCGACGCTAAAAAAATCTAGGGTGCTATTGGATGGGGCAACCTCATCAAACAATTGCCACGCACATAAAAAATTCAACCCAGTGCCGAATCCTGTCTCGCCGATGGCAAAACTATCCCCGCTTGATAAAGATGCAAAACGTTCGGCCAGCCGATTACCTTGCAGAAAAACGTGTCGTTTTTCCTCCAGTCCGGAATCGTTTGAAAAATAGACATCACTGAAACGGCGAGAAAACGGCTGTCCATCCTGCCAGTTAAGCATGGCGGAAGCGGTCAACAATCGTCCGAACTGATTGCAGGTAGCTTGAACAGCTTAACCAGGAAGAATAAAATCATCTGATGCTTGCAAGTAAGGCAGTTGTCATGAGCATACAATAGAATTTATTTCTCTGGTGGGCATTCACGTAAGCTCAGTAAATTAATTGGCTGCTCCCCATCGTGATCAGTTTTTAAATATTTATGTCCAAGTGAACTGACAGCGACAACTACCCAAAATGGGTGCCCCCCTACGTGAGCATAAAATCGCCATTTACCAACGGCAATGCCCTCAATTGCCTCTGCCACAGAATATTTCCAGCGAACGCCTTCAGCATCCACTCCACCTATAAATTGAATACGCTCATGTGCAAGTTGACTGTTACTCTTTTTAATACAGGTAATTCTCAAGTCCATGCTTTTCTCCTTATAACCACCTTAGAAACTTTCCCAATAAATTTTTTCGATTTATTGCGGAGCCCAATTGATGCGCACCGAACGGGCAATGCTGAATATTTCCTCCAGCTTGGCGCCATCGGCTTCCGCAAGCGCTGTATGCAAAGTTTCCAGTTCTTGCATATAGCGACCCATCTCTATTAACAACGCCTCGCGGTTGGCCAAGCTAATATCTCGCCACATTTCAGGTGAGCTTGCTGCAATGCGGGTGAAATCACGGAAGCCACTCGCGGCGAAAGAAAGTAACAAATCGCGGTTTTCGCGCTGCGCCAAGTCATGTACCAATGCAAATGAGAGCAGGTGCGGCAGATGACTGACAGCGGCAAATACTTCGTCATGCTGCTTCGGCGTTAATTCGCTCACCAACGCGCCACACAATTCCCATGCTAATCTTACGCGCGCCACAGTATTAGCGGAGTTTTCCGGCAGCGGAGTCAGTATTACTTTTTTGTTTTGATACAGATCAGCGCGCGCCGCGGTAGCGCCACTTTGCTCGTTACCTGCAATAGGGTGTGCCGGTATGAAGCGGGAAATATGTGCGGCCAAATGTTTATAAGCATGATTAACAACATCGCACTTGGTACTGCCGCCATCCATAATAAGTGTATGAGCACCCAGATACGGCGCGATGCGAGCCATGATCTCGGCCATTTGTCCCACAGGCGTTGCCAGCAATATCAGATCGGCATCGCCTAGCTCTGCCGCAAGATCAGAACCGCTGCGGTTGATAATACCAAGTTGTTGTGCCTGTGCCAGGGTCTGCGCGCTACGTCCGAAACCGACCACTTCGTCAACCGCATTCATCCGCCGCAAGGCAAGCGCAAACGAGCCGCCGATCAGGCCAACGCCAAAAATAACAACCTTGTGAAACAATGGCTTTGTCACGACTTTCCTCAACTCTCCCGCTAGCGAGAGACAGGATTAGAGTGTGCGTCCAATCGCTGTGGCGATACCGCCCAACACGCCCATCAACTTCTTCAACTCTTGCGGAGTCAGCGCCTGGTCGGCATCACACCAGGCCTCACTCGGATTTGGATGCATCTCTACTAATAATCCATCTGCCCCCGCCGCAATCGCGGCCTGCGACAGCGCTGCGACCATCCATGCCTTGCCGCCGGCGTGTGAAGGATCAACTATTATCGGCAAATGGGTTTCTTTTTTCATCACCGGGATAGCGGTCACGTCAAGTACGTTGCGGTAATAGGTTTCAAAAGTACGAATACCGCGCTCGCAGAATATGATGTTATGGTTGCCGCCGGCCGCAATGTATTCCGCCGCCATCAGCCACTCAGAAATGGTGGCCGACATGCCGCGTTTTAGAATTACTGGTTTGTTGATACGCCCCACTTCTTTAAGCAGATCGAAATTCTGCATGTTGCGAGTGCCGATCTGGATTACATCGACGTCATTTTCAAGAAAGATATCCAGCATGCGGACATCCATTAGCTCCGTCACGATAGGCAGCTTAAATTTTCTGGCAGCCTGACGGAACATATCCAGTCCTTCGACACCCTTGCCCTGAAAAGTGTAAGGGCTGGTGCGAGGTTTAAATGCGCCACCCCGCATCAAACGGCAGCCTGCCTCACTCACATACCGGGCGGACAAGTCCATCTGCTGCTGAGTTTCTACCGAGCACGGGCCGGCAATAATCTGGATTTGCTTGCCGCCCAGTTGGATGCCGCCGATATCAATTACTGTGTTTTCGGGATGAGATTCGCGCGATACGATCTTATATTGCTTGACTATATGCATCGCCGATTCCACCCCAGGCAACGGGGTAAACATTTCTTCGGTTAATTTGCGCTCATCACCAATGGCGCCGATCACTGTGCGTTCAATTCCTCGGGAAATATTGGCATCCAGCCCGGCGTCCTTGAGCTTCTTTACTACCACGCCTATTTGATCGTCGGTAACATCCTTGTTCATTACAATAATCACGCTGCTTCTCCTAACGCCTGCGCCAGCGCAGACAGAAATTTCTCATTTTCACTTTTTAGACCAATGCTCACACGCAAATAATCCGGCATACCGTAGTTTGCAATCGGCCGCACAATCACCCCCAGTTCCAGCAGGCGACGATACATCTGGCCAGCCCCTTTTCCCTCACTCTCAGCGGGATTCGCAATGCGGCAACAAACGAAATTCCCATAAGAGGGGATAAACTCGAGACCTAATCGCGTCAATCCTTGCGTAATCTGGTCCATGCCGGCCTGGTTCAATTCGCAAGTTCGCCTTACAAAATCCTCGTCCTGTAACGCCGCTACAGCAGCAGCCTGCGCTACGCTGTTGACATTGAACGGCTGCCGTACCCGGTTCAGCATATCCGCTACTATCTTATCTGCCAATGCATAACCCACGCGCAAACCGGCCAAACCATATGCCTTGGAGAAAGTGCGAGAAATGATCAAATTGGGAAAATCGCGCAACCAGCTCACGCTATCGTAACGCAAATTTTGCGGCAAATATTCGTTATACGCCTCATCCAGCACCACCAATACCTGCGGCGGCACTGCACGTAGAAAATCCAGCAATTCCGCAGCACCGAGAAAAGTACCCGTGGGATTATTCGGATTCGCGATAAACACCATCTTCACCTTATGCTGCACCGCAGCCTGCAGCATTGCAGAAAGATCGTGGCCGAACCCTTCAGTAGCCGGCACGCTGATGCCCGTAGCGCCCGCCGCTTGCGTAGCCAGCGCATATACCGCGAAAGCATGATCAGCATAAACCACCTTGTCGCCCGGTGCGAGGAAAGCGCGTGCGGCCAATTCCAGCAAATCATTGGAACCATTTCCCAGCACAATGCATGCAGGCTCAATCCGATATCGCTCGGACAATGCTGCCTTCAAATCGAAACCACTGCCATCGGGATAACGCGCGATATCGCTCATCGCCGCATGCATCGCAGCCACGGCAAGAAGACTGGCGCCGAGGGGATTCTCATTTGACGCCAACTTGACGATGCCTCTGATGCCGAGCTCGCGCTCCAGCTCGGCAATTGGTTTTCCAGGCTGATAGGGCGCTATGGCGCGGATATAAGGAGGGGCTAGCTCACTGTAGTTCATTTAATACCTTGATTAATTTTATTTCTGTCATTACCGATAGAAGCAGTTACTCAGTCATTGATAGAACTAAATTTCGTCTTCACGTAAATAACGATATTTTTAAATTGCACAAACGAATTTATAGGGTAGCCGGGTATGAACCCAGTGTTTTTACAAACGCGGCAACTTGCTTTAATTCAAGCAGTGCGGCCGCCACTTTGGGTTCATGCTGATGCCCTTCAATGTCCATATAAAACACATATTCCCACACGCCGGAACGCGCCGGGCGAGATTCCAGTTTGGTCATGCTGACGTCATTTTTGGCTAGCGGCGCCAGCAAATCATAGACCGCACCCGGACGATTAGGTGCGGACATGACCAGTGAGGTCTTATCCTTACCGGATGGCGTTACCTCCTGATTTCCGATGACCAAAAAACGCGTAGTATTACGCGCGTCGTCTTCAATATTTTCAGCCAATAATGAAATGCCGTAATTTTTGGCCGCCTTTGCGCTTGCGATCGCCGCACTATCTGCCTGCTGTTCCAAAGCCAGAAGAATCGCCTTGGTATTGCTGCCAACTGGCACGCGCTCGGCATTAGGCAAATTCGTATTCAGCCAGACTTGGCACTGTCCAAAAGACTGCGAATGTGAAAACACACGCTTGATGGCAGAAAGGTCAATCGCTTGTGAAATCAAACATTGATGCACCGGCAACATCACTTCACCACACACCTTGAGCGGGCTTTGCAACAACAAATCCAGCGTACGCCCAACAGCACCTTCTGTGGAGTTCTCCACCGGCACCACCCCATAATGTGCCTTGCCGCTCTCTACAGTTTGAAAGACTTCATCTATCGAAACACACGGCTTACTCAGAACTGCGTGACCGAAACGTTTCTCTACTGCTTCCTGGCTGAAGGTTCCACTGGGCCCTAAATAGGCAACGCATAACTGAGTTTCTAATGCACGGCATTGAGACATGATCTCGGTAAATAATTGCGTGATACTCAGATTTGGCAACGGACCGGAATTATTGCTAACCATACGCTGCAATATCTGCGCCTCGCGCTCTGGTCGTAGCACCGTATTCTCATCCTTAAGATGACCGATTTGACTTGCCAGCGCCGCGCGCTGGTTGAGCAACTTAAGCAGATCTTCGTCAATACAGTCGATTTGATCGCGGTATTTCTTGAGTTCATCACTCATTACTCATACACCCCTATTACTTAAGCATTTAAGGGCAAGTCGCGTACCATAAGCACACCTGAAATAGCGGCAATCTGCGCAATCATCTCAGGAGGTGTGGCAATATCTGTATCGACCAAGGTATAAGCCATCTCGCCACGTGACTTGTTTATCATATTGTGGATATTAATGCCGGCCCCGGCCAATGCAGTAGAAATCTGCCCGAGCATATTTGGAACGTTGGCATTAGCGATAGCGATACGGAAAGACGATTCGCGCGGCATATTAACAGTCGGGAAATTTACCGTATTGTTCAGGTTACCGTGCTCCAGATAGTCGCGTACTTGCTCCGCCACCATTACTGCACAATTGTCTTCCGCCTCTTGCGTGGAAGCACCCAGATGAGGCAGCGCAATCACAGCTGGATTGCCCTGCGTCTTCTGCATGGGGAAATCGCAAACATAATAGCTAATACGTTTGGCGGCGATACCCGCCAGCACTGCGTCTTCATTCACGATACCATCGCGCGCAAAGTTCAGCAGCACGCTTCCCGGCTTCATCGCTTGTACGCGCTGGTCATTAATCAAGCCTCGTGTGGCATCCAGCAAGGGAATGTGCAGAGTAACGAAATCGCTCTGCTTGAGCAGATCTTCTATGCTGTGCGCCTTCTTCACCTGCGAAGACAAGCCCCATGCTCCTTCCACGGTAATGTCAGGATCGTAACCCGCCACTTGCATACCCAAGCCAATGGCGGCGTCCGCCACCAGACGGCCAATGGCGCCCAAACCAATGATGCCCAAGGTACGACCACGCAATTCAATACCTGCATAATGTTTTTTGCCATCCTCGACCAGCTTGTGCAGCGTAGCGTCATCACCCTTCAAATTGGCGGTAAAATGCAGCGCAGGAATCAAGTTGCGCGAAGCCAGCAACATCCCCGCGATAACCAACTCCTTCACTGCGTTGGCATTGGCACCCGCAGCGTTAAAAACCGGCACGCCCCGCACATTCATCTTTTTAACTGGCACATTATTTGTACCAGCGCCCGCGCGGGCGATGGCTTTAACACTTGCCGGAATGTCCATCTCCTGCATATTGTGCGAACGCACCAGAATCGCATCTGGATCTGCAGTGTCGCTGCCAACGATATAATTTTCAGCGGGCAGGCGATTTAGACCAATCGTTGAAATTTTATTTAACGTCAGTATTTTAAAAATTTTAGCCATGTTGCTTTGCAAAATGTGTTATGAAATCAACCAATGTCTGTACACCTTCCAGCGGCATCGCATTGTAAATGGAAGCGCGCATGCCACCGACAGAACGATGTCCCTTCAGTTGCAATAGACCGTGCGTATCCGCCTGTTTGAGAAACTCGCCATCCAGACTGGCATCTTTCAGGGTAAACGGCACGTTCATGCGTGAGCGATCCGACTTGACCACCGGGCAATTGTAAAAACCGTTGCTAGCATCGATCGCCTGGTACAGCAAGTTTGCTTTACTGATATTGGTCTGCTCCATCTGTGCCAATCCACCATTCCGCTTGAGCCATTGAAATACCAGCCCGGCTATGTAAATACCGTAAGTGGGTGGCGTGTTATACATTGAATCATTGTCAGCATGAATCTTGTAATCCAGCATAGTGGGCGTGCTCGGTGACACATGGCCAATCAGATCTTCGCGCACGATAACAATACATAACCCAGCCGGACCAATGTTTTTCTGCGCTCCAGCATAAATTAAGCCATATTTAGATACATCAATCTGGCGCGATATAATGTTAGATGACATGTCTGCCACCAAAGGAATTCCACCCGTTGCCGGAACCCAATTGAATTCGACTCCGCCTATCGTCTCATTCGAGGTGTAATGGACGTAGGCAGCATTCGGATCACACTGCCAAATATCAAACGCCGGCACATTAATAAAATTCTTGTCCGCACCACTAGCCACTATATTTACGTTGCTAAATTTTTTAGCCTCGGCTATCGCTTTCTTGGACCATTCACCGGTATTAACATAATCAGCGGAAGACTTGCCACGTAACAGATTCAGCGGAATCATGGCGAATTGCAAATGCGCTCCGCCTTGCAGGAACAGCACCTTGTAATTAGCCGGGATTTCAAGCAGACCACGCAGATCCCTTTCCGCCGCAGATGCGATACCCATGAATTCCTTGCCGCGGTGGCTCATTTCCATAACCGACATGCCACTGCCATGCCAGTCCAGCAACTCCTCACGTGCCTGTTGCAATACCTCATGCGGTAATATTGCAGGACCTGCGCTAAAATTATAAATTGCCATAACTTGTCTATTCGTTAATCTGGTCTTTAATCTGGTTTGATTAAATCGGAAAGATTTTCCGGCTCGGGATCGGCAATGCGGCTTAAACCCGCCAGTTTGTCGTCTTTACCTAAATTAATTAGTGTCACACCCTGCGTGGAACGGCTCATTTCGCGGATTTCCTTGACGCGAGTACGGATTAGTACGCCATTCGTCCCAATCAACATGATTTCATCTTCTTCATTTACCAGTGTAGCCGCGACCACCTTGCCATTCCGGGCGGAAGTTTGAATCGCAATCATGCCCTGAGTGCCGCGACCATGGCGTGTATATTCCGATATCGGCGTGCGCTTGCCGTAACCGTTCTCGGTCGCAGTCAATACCGCCTGGCTTTCGTCGCCCGCCACCAAAAGTGCAATTACATGTTGCTTCGCGGCCAGCTTCATGCCGCGCACACCGCGTGACACACGCCCCATGGAACGCACATCATTTTCGTCAAAACGTACCGCTTTGCCGCCATTGGAAAACAGCATTACGTCATGCTTGCCATCAGTCAATGCCACGCCGATCAGATAATCGCCCTCATCCAGGTTAATGGCGATAATGCCAGCCTTGCGCGGGTTGGCGAAATCAGACAACGCAGTCTTTTTCACCGTACCTTTAGCGGTGGCAAAGAATACATATTGATCGTCCGAGAACACCTTTACCGGCAGAATCGCGTTGATCTTCTCTCCACTTTCCAGCGGCAACAGATTAACAATTGGCCTGCCGCGAGCGGTACGGGCACCCTGAGGTACATCGTACACCTTGATCCAGTACACTCTACCCCGGCTGGAGAAGCACAGAATATAATCGTGCGTGTTTGCGATAAACAGGTTATCTACAAAATCGTCCTCTTTAGGAGGAGCAGCCTGCTTACCACGACCACCACGCTTCTGCGCTACATATTCCGCTAACGGCTGCGCTTTCATGTAACCGCCATGCGACATCGTAACTACCACGTCCTCCGGTGTAATCAGGTCTTCCATACTCATATCTTGTGTATGGGTGACGATTTCACTACGACGCTTGTCGCCGTATTGCGCTTTAATCGCAACCAGCTCGTCGATGATAATTTGCGTTACGCGCTCTGGCTTGGCCAGGATATCGAGCAAATCGACAATCTTGTCCATCACTTCGCGATATTCGCTGACAATTTTATCTTGCTCCAGCCCAGTTAAACGCTGCAAGCGCAGCTCCAGAATAGCTTGCGCTTGCATGTCTGAAAGCCGATATGCGCGCTGCTCACCCTGCCCCGACATACCGAATTCCGGCGCCAGACTTTCCGGACGCGATGCATCGCTAACCCGGCTTAACAACTCTTCAACCAGTGTCGATCGCCATGACTGCGCCATCAAACCCTGCTTGGCAATCGCAGGCGTCGCGGCCGCTTTAATCAGCGCAATGATTTCATCCACGTTGGAAAGTGCAACCGCCAAACCTTCCAGAATATGGCCACGATCCCGCGCCTTGCGCAAATCAAATATCGTGCGCCGCGTTACCACTTCGCGCCGATGGCGCAGGAAGGCGTCCAGGAATTGCTTCAAGTTAAGCAGCTTGGGCTGACCGTCGGTCAAGGCCACCATGTTCATGCCGAAACTGTCTTGCAGCTGGGTCATTTTAAACAATTGATTGAGTATCACTTCCGGCACTTCATTGCGCTTTAGTTCAATCACAGCGCGCATTCCAGACTTATCCGATTCGTCGCGAATTTCAGAAATTCCATCGATTTTCTTTTCGCGTACCAGCTCGCCAATTTTCATTAGCAAGGTGGCTTTATTAACTTGGTAGGGCAACTCATCAATAATGATGGCTTGGCGGTTATTCCCCTTTTCGATATCTTCGAAATGAGTGCGCGCGCGCATTACTACGCGCCCGCGCCCAGTCCGATAGCCTTCCTTTACACCCGCCAAACCATAAATAAAACCCGCAGTTGGAAAATCCGGCGCTGGGATATATTCTATTAACTGATCGATATCTAGATCGGGGCTTTTCAGTAGTGCCAAACAAGCATCGATCACCTCGCCTAGATTATGCGGCGGAATATTAGTTGCCATACCCACGGCAATACCGGTTGAGCCATTGACCAACAGGTTGGGGAAACGCGCCGGGAACACCAACGGCTCATGTTCGGAGCCATCGTAATTGGGTCCGAAATCCACGGTCTCTTTGTCCAGATCTGCCAACAACTCGTGGGCAATACGCGCCATGCGAATTTCGGTATAACGCATCGCTGCTGCGTTATCACCGTCCACCGAACCAAAGTTACCCTGACCGTCCACCAATGGGTAGCGCAGCGAAAATGTCTGCGCCATACGAACGATAGTGTCATACACCGCCGTATCTCCATGTGGATGATATTTACCGATCACGTCGCCCACAATGCGCGCCGATTTTTTGTAAGCCTTGTTCCAGTCGTTGGATAGTTCGTGCATGGAAAACAACGCGCGACGATGTACCGGTTTAAGGCCATCACGCACGTCAGGCAAGGCGCGTCCAACAATTACGCTCATTGCATAATCGAGATACGACTTGCGCATCTCCTCTTCGAGACTGACTACCAGAATTTCTTTAGCGAATTGTTCCATAAGTATAGCGGGCACTCTAAAATTTCTTGTAAAACAATTCGTAAGTTTAACATGTCCATCTCAAGCGAGACAAAACATAATTTCTTTGCTGCCCAGAGCCTGAAATTAAGTCGCCTGATTGACTGGCGGTTCAAGACAAGTTTTGTTACATTCTGCCCTTCATTCCGAATATAAGCACATCATGACCAATGCTGATCCGCTTGAACTAGAAAAATTTAGTCAGCTTGCCCACCGCTGGTGGGATTCCAATAGCGAATTCAAACCACTACATGAAATCAACCCGCTGCGCCTGGACTATATCAACCGTATCGCGGCTCTGGCCGGCAAAACTGTCCTGGATGTCGGCTGCGGCGGCGGCATCTTGTCGGAAAGTATGGCCGCACTTGGCGCGCAGGTGACGGGCATTGATCTGGGCGACAAGGCATTGCAAGTTGCCAGACTGCACTTGCTGGAAAGCGGCCAACAGGTGAACTACCGCAACATCGCCGTGGAAGACCTGGCGGCAGAACAGCCAGGCCACTACGATGTAGTCACTTGCATGGAATTGCTCGAACATGTACCTGACCCATCCAGCACCGTGGGTGCCTGCGCGAAACTAGCTAAACCGGGTGGTCACGTATTTTTTTCCACCCTCAACCGCAACCCAAAATCCTACCTTTTCGCGGTGATCGGCGCGGAATATTTACTTCATTTGCTGCCGCGGGGCACGCACGATTATGCTAAATTTATCAAGCCGTCCGAACTCGCACAATTTTGCCGCAATGCAGGACTTAATATTAACGACATCAGCGGCATGAGTTACCATCCTCTTTATAAAACTTACTCGCTCGGCCAGAACACTGACGTCAACTACCTGCTCGCCTGTCGTCGTGACTAGTGCCGTCCTGTTCGATCTCGACGGTACTTTTGCAGACACGGCGCCCGACCTGGGTGCCGCCCTTAACCACCTGCTCAACCTACATGGCATGTCCCCTTTGCCTTTGGAAAAAATCCGCCCGCAAGCATCGCATGGCTCTCTTGGCTTGCTAAAACTGGGTTTTAACATGGAGCCAAATGCGCCAGGTTTTACGGATTTACGCGATACCTTCCTGGATTATTATGCTAGCAATATTTGTGTCCACACCACCCTGTTCCCAGGAATGGCGGAACTGATCGAAATACTGGAACAATGTGACTTGCCGTGGGGCATTGTCACCAACAAACCCCATCGCTTCACTCTACCTCTAATGCAAGCACTGGGCTATGCGCAGCGCGCTGCCTGCCTGATCAGCGGCGACACATGTGCGCGTGCCAAGCCCTTCCCGGATCCGCTACTAAAGGCCAGCGAATTGCTGAAAATTGCGCCACAACTCTGTCTGTATCTGGGTGATGACAAGCGCGATGCAGAAGCAGCGCATGCTGCAGGAATGCGCTGCATCATCGCGCGCTATGGCTACCATAACTCCCTGGAAGAATTATCCAACTGGCCTGCCCAAGGTGGAATTGATTTACCTTCTCAACTCTTGCAATATTTAAAAAACTGAAAAATCTATTAATTTTATGAGGTAAATACAGAAGATATAGATAGACAAAATGATTGCTGTAACAGACTCGGCCCTCTTTCACTGTATTTGTACGAACGCGAGGGAACTAATATTGTCAGGTCGACGTTTGCGTGGCAGCCCACTCAAATGTAAAGTACGAAATGTAACCTTGCGCTGACCACATCATGACCAAAATTATCAGTAAGATTTCCATCCTATTATTCATCATTCTCCCGATAGTCACCCTCATTGCGGGCCAGGCTGGCATATTCAATGGAAAACGCCCAACCGATCTTGGCCTGCGTGATGGCAAGCTGAAAGCACCCCTTGCAGAATCATCCAATAGCATTTCCAGCCAAGCGGCACTGCACCCGCACAGCGACTACCACATCATTGCTCCGCTAACATATCAAGGCGACGGTAAAGCCGCTTTTGTCAAACTGACTAACATAGTGCGTAACATGAATTACACAACGGTGATTACCGCAGAACCAACTTATTTATACGCCGAATTCCAGAGCCGTCTAATGAAATTCACCGATGACGTAGAGTTTGCGCTCGATGAACAGGCTGGCGTTATTAATATGCGCTCTGCGTCGCGCCTCGGCAAGAATGATTTTGGAACGAACAGGAAGAGGCTGGAAGTTATACGGGCGGCATTCGAAAGTTGACACCAGTCTTAAAAATCTACATACATTAACAAATGTATGCCCCTGAATCATTTTCAGTTGAACCTGGGTATTCTTTAGGCAGGCGTTCAGATGTTGAAAGGCGTAATCATATCCACATCGCGGACAACCGAATCCTCCCGACTACCATCTTTGCGCCACCATATGAGCGCAGGGCTGAGTCTTCCGGGAAAAAATTGCAGCCAACAACTCTCACACCGATGCACTCGGCCTGGCGTTCAACTCTGACCCGCGCCATGACGAATCTATTCTCGCCATATCCATAACCACAAAACCAGCATGCTCATCATCAACGATAAATGAAAACTGAAATTCTCGTTCGTACATCATCTTGATAATCTTCATTGAGATAAGTAATTTGAGCCGCTCAAAAATGTGCGTTGTGGTAGGGTATGCAACCTACTATAAAGGGTGATGAAGTGACAAGGTTGTGGACACAGTCAGAGAAATTATATAGCTTGCTCAAGACTTGGGCGGTACGAATGCTATGCGTAACAGTTATAACACTGCTAGGTTTAAACCTTTCGGGGTGCACCGTCCCGAAACCGATCCCGGTTATAGTTGCAGCCCCAATTCCGCCACATGAACCCAGCGAAGTACTGCAACGTGAAATCGAACGTCTACAACAGCAGTTGGCGGAAAAAGAGGTGGTAATCCGAAACCTGAACGCTCGTCAGCACGACCAGACTAAAGCGTTACAGGAAACCACCAGTCAAGTCACTCGCGAACAGGTGAGGGTACGTCGGCTAGCGACACAGCCTGGTGCCGCCTCATCTATCGCGGAAGTAGAAGTAGCTTTGGCAAATTTAAAGTCATCCAAGATCACAACGACCGAACAAACTTTGCAAGCACAACGCCTCCTTGATGCCGCAACGGCGTCCTACGACAAAGGAAACTACGGCACAGCCATGGATCACACCGCGCAGACACGAGAATTTATCGACATGGTGATGGATAACCACACCCGCAAGGCATCAGATCCACGCCTTGTAATGATACCGTTCAATGTCCCTATTCCGTTACGCGCCAAGAGCAGCATCAATCTACGCCGAGAGCCATCCGGCAGTACAGTTAAGCTTGGTGCACTAAAAAAAGGTTCCGCGCTAACTGCGCACGCCTATCTGGGTGATTGGCTACACGTACAGACCAGCAATAAGCATTCTGGATGGGTACTAAATACACTGGTGGAAGTAAGTGACCAACCTTAATCGCGAATCTTACTATGTCACAAATGAAATATCGTCCCTATCTAAATTGTAATGAGGACATTGTCACGAGGCACTTGCGAGTGCGACACTCAAGCGCAGGCATAATGGCGTGTTGAAGTCCGGTACGTGATGCTGCGCGCGCTGGACTGTCCTTGGGGACGTAATCTTTGAAAGTGGCTGACATTTGGCGTTGGCGGTTTCATCGCCAGAACCTGCGTCTGCCAGCTCTGCACTTCTGGGTATTCTTGCAACCATGGTCTAACGTATCTGCCCCAAGGCAATCTTGAGCTTGATCGCAAACGCAATATCTTCCTCCTAAAGATTTACTCTGAAGAGCCGAGATATTCGATAGGTTAGCAATGGTAAGGAGATGTTATGCAACATCAAAAAGTGTGGGAGCTGGCCGAGTGGGTGGATTTTCTCAGTCAAGTCGATATTCCGGTATTAAAACAAACCGCACGCAATCTGTCTGCATTGCGCCAACATGAAAAAAACCTTAGTGCGCGAGGTGTTGCCAATATTATCAATTCCGACCCAATGATGACTGTCAAGCTGCTGCGCCATCTACAGCAGCAAAAGCACCCCAGTCAAGAGCATGAAGTGATGCAGGTTGATCAAGCATTAATGATGTTGGGTCTCGATACGTTTTTTAAACAAGTCCCGGCAGAGCCGCTAGCAGAAACAGTTCTAAAGGGGCAAATGGATGTCTTAAGCTGCTTGTTGCGAGTGATACACCGTTCAAACCGCGCGTCTACTTTCGCCGTGGATTGGGCGGTGCGCTTAAGTGATATGCATTTTGAAGAAGTTCGCATCGCTGCATTGTTATTTGATATTGCCGAACTGCTAATGTGGTGTTTTGCACCTGTAGATATGCTGAAAATCCGTGCCATGCAACAACAGGATAAAACATTGCGTAGCAATGATGCGCAGGAACTGGTGTTGGGTTTTACATTGTTTCGCTTGCAATCTGCATTGGCATTAAAATGGTCACTACCCAAGCTGCTGATCACGTTGATGGATGGCGAATGTGCCAATCAACAGCGCGTGCATAATGTCTTTTTCGCTGTCAATCTTGCGCGCCATTCTGCCAATGGCTGGAACGATGCGGCTCTGCCCGATGACTATACTGACATCGGTAAACTACTGCATATGCAGCCGGATGAAGTGAAGGTTATGATCGGTGCGCAAGAGAAAGACTAATGCGCTCCTGACAAACTGAACTCCTGATTTTTTCAATACAAAATAATTAATAAAATCAATTTGTTAAATATCTTGTAGCTGCCGCACGGCGGCGAGTACTTGCTGCGCAAGATTCTGGGCTAAGCAATCAAATTCGATAATTTCCGGCATGCCGCGCAGCCAGGTAAGCTGTCGCTTAGCCAGTTGACGTGTGGCGGCGATGCCTTTGTCCAATAACTCTGTTTCGTTTATTTCTCCATCGAGAAATTGCCATGCCTGACGATAACCTACGCAACGCATGGAGGGCAGGTTGGGATGCAACGAATATTTTTCTTTAAGTGCAAGCAATTCATCTACCAAGCCGAGTTTAAGCATGGCAACAAATCGTGTGGTGATACGTGCATGCAACTTGCTACGTTCACTTGGAATAAGTGCAATCTGCATGACGTGATAAGGCAACGGATATTTATTTTGCTGCTTAAATAGCGCGGACATCGGTTGACCGGAAAGTTGATAAACCTCCAGCGCACGCTGGATACGCTGCGCATCGTTTGGCTTTAGAAGTGCTGCTGTTTCCGGATCAACCTGGGCCAATTCGGCGTGCAGGGCAGGCCAACCGATACGGTCGGATTGCTCATCCAAAGCGGCACGCACTTTAGAGTCAGCCTGCGGTAGTTCATTCAGACCAAAGCGCAAGGCGTGAAAATACAACATGGTACCGCCCACCAGCAAAGGAATGCGTCCGCGTTGGGTGATGTCATTCATCAGGCGCAATGCGTCATGGCGAAAAGCGGCGGCGGAATAGGCATTGGTTGGATCAATTATATTGATCAGGTGGTGCGGCGCATGAGCGAGGACGGCAGCCTCGGGTTTGGCAGTACCGATATTCATATCCCGATACACCAGCGCGGAATCAACGCTAATAATTTCTACTGGTAGATGCTCTGCCAGTTCCACAGCCACTTGGGTTTTTCCGCTGGCGGTAGGCCCCATAAGGAAAAGAGCGGGAGGCAGTGTGTTCATTTTCCTCGCATGAACAGCGTATCCAATTCTGCAATACTCATTTGAAACCAAGTCGGACGACCATGATTGCACTGGCCAGAACGTTCTGTACGTTCCATTTCACGCAGGATATTATTCATTTCAGGCACGCTAAGGATTTGATTGGCTCGCACCGCGGAATGGCAAGCCAGCGTAGACAACAGTTCATTACGTCGTTCGGTAAGCACTCGAGTGGCGCCGTATTCACGCATTTCATGCAATACATCACGTGCGGCAGCTTCGGCGTGAGTCTGTTTAAGCATAGCAGGCATGGC
>JBKJQT010000158.1:0-2926 GCA_046593855.1 Candidatus Nitrotoga sp.
AATGGACGGCATGGCCCCACTTTACTTTGAGGCCGCTCCCGCCATTATCACGCTGGTACTCTTGGGGCAAGTGCTGGAACTGCGGGCGCGGTCACGTACCAACAGCGCAATCAAATCGCTTTTGGGACTTGTACCAAATACCGCCGTTCGTCTCAAGCCCGACGGCAGTGACGAAGAAGTACATGTGGATGAAATCCATGTAGGCGATCGATTACGTGTGAAGCCGGGCGACAAAGTGCCGGTCGACGGTGAAGTGGTCGAGGGTAGATCAAATATCGACGAATCGATGATCACCGGCGAGCCAATGCCATCCGAGAAAACGGTTGGAAGCAAAGTGTCTGCTGGCACCGTTAATCAGACCGGTTCATTTGTGTTCACGGCGCAAAAAGTGGGCGCGGAAACGCTGCTTGCGCACATCGTAAAAATGGTTAACGACGCCAGCCGCTCGCGTGCACCTATCCAAAAAATTGCCGATTCTGTTGCCGGCTGGTTTGTGCCGGTGGTAATGGGAGTCGCCCTCATGGCCTTCGTTCTCTGGGCAATTTTTGGTTCACCGCCTGCGCTTGCACATGCACTTGTAGCAGCCGTCTCGGTGCTTATCATTGCCTGCCCTTGTGCGCTTGGTTTGGCCACGCCGATTTCCATCATGGTAGGCATTGGCCGTGGCGCGCAAGAAGGTATTTTGATTAAAGACGCTGAAGCACTGGAACTGATGGAAAAAGTGGATACCTTAGTGGTTGATAAGACTGGGACGCTTACCGAAGGACACCCAAAAGTGCAAGCCGTGGTCGCTGTCAATGGATTTACTGAAAACGAGGTTTTGTCATTGGCGGCTGCTCTTGAAAAACACAGTGAGCACCCTCTTGCGCAGGCGATTGTCGAGCACGCCAAAGAAAAGAATATTGTGGAAGTAGAAGCCAAAGACTTTGATTCAATTACCGGCAAAGGAATACGAGGGGGGATTGATGGCAATTCGGTTGCTTTTGGCAACGCCTTGCTGATGACAAATGTTGGTGCCGACATTGCGGTGCTTCAGGATAAAACGCAAGAACTGCAGGCGTTAGCACAGTCGGTGATGTTTCTGGCCATTGATGGAAAGACAGCGGGACTGGTGAGCGTTGCCGATCCCATCAAACCTACGGCAGCACGTGCTATAGCCGAACTGAAGGTAGCAGGAATTCGGATAGTATTGCTCACGGGCGATAACGTTGCGACCGCTACAGCGGTTGCGCTGCAACTTGGCATCGAAGATGTCAAAGCGAACGTCATGCCAGGTGATAAATATCGACATGTGCAAACGCTGCAGGCAGCGGGCCATATCGTGGCGATGGCGGGCGACGGTGTCAATGACGCGCCAGCGCTTGCTCAAGCGAATGTTGGCATCGCTATGGGAACCGGAACCGACATTGCGATGAATAGTGCGCGCATTGTCTTAGTGAAGGGCGACTTATTGGGCATAGTGCGTGTACGTTTACTTAGCCAGGCAACTATGCGAAATATTAAACAGAATTTATTTTTTGCATTCGTTTATAACCTGATTGGAGTGCCAATTGCCGCGGGAGCACTGTATCCCTGGTTTGGTCTGCTATTAAGCCCGATGATCGCGAGTGCTGCGATGTCGTTTAGTTCGGTTTCAGTGATAGGCAATGCTCTGCGGTTGCGCAATGCAACTCTGGCCACACACCGCGATGCCGTTACCGCCTAACTTAACCAGTGGTAGCAAGAGCAATCTGACATAAAATGCACCTGAGCTTGTCTACTGTCTCTGGAAAATTGATCGCGTGAGGGGCTAAGGTAAAATAAATGCGACTTTTTCAGCAGCCTGCTAGCAATTAAATTCAAATTTAAAGGGATGAGGATGTATTTGCCTAATATGGTTTTATCGCTAAGTCTATTAACTACATTTAATGCTTTAGGGGCTCAGAACGATAGTTCTCCTACCCCCGACCTAACCACCCCGGCTTCTATCAGTGTGCCTTATCAATCTTCTTTTTCTAGTTACAAACCTTATGCCGAAGAGGAGCTTTCTTCATGGCGCGATCTCAACGCGCAAGTAACTGCGGGAGGCCCTGCTGACCACTCCATGGAAAATATGAAAGGCATGGATCACGAGAAAATGAAATCCATGCCATCTGGACAATCCATGCCTAAAGTGAAAGTTATGCAACATGAATATATGAAACTTACTGCCCCTGAAACATCCAGGCCACCTAAGCAAGGCATGGATCACGAGTCCATGAAGGCTATCCCTACCCCAAATACGCAACCTTCAACTAAGGGGATTAGCCATGGTCCCCAACGAGAAATACTTTTGGCGATGAATGATGAGGAAATGGCATCAAAGTATGCATCCAAATCTGCGATAGAAAACATGCCGCATGAGCATAATGAAACCAAATCGTCTGCCCCTCTCAAGACACCTATGGCAGCCATGAATCATGGTTCCCTGAAAGACATGCCTAACAACACTGGCAAATCTTCTTCCAAAGAAACATCAGAGCAGGTACATCAACATCAAGACGAGAAGGCAGTATCAGGTGAGGGAGGAGTTTCAATGCCATTGAAAATAAATAAAGCAGGATCAGTCATCAAACTTGAACTCATTCCCAATGCCCATCCTATCGCTGTGCATTTTCCGATCGCGCTCACGCTAATTGCCTTGCTATTCAGCCTCGCAGCTCGGGTTGGCAGCAGGCACAACTTGTCAACCCAGCTTGCTACCGTTGGCCACTGGGCATTATGGATATCAGGGGTAACTGCAATCATCGCTGCAAGCTTAGGTTGGCTTGCTTTCAACGCTGTTGATCATGATGATGCTGGACATGCGGCCATGTTAATCCATCGTAATTGGGCAATCCCCACTGCAATCGGCCTTTTGCTCTTAGCTATGTGGGATGTCTTCAAGTCACGCGCCCATCAGGTAATG
>JBKJQT010000201.1:0-4247 GCA_046593855.1 Candidatus Nitrotoga sp.
TAAGCCGCGCCACTTGTGGTGCTTGCCCTTGATGCCGCCAGAAGTATCGATCAAACTTAAGAAGGCAATGAGAACGCCTGTTGTAATCCGTGTTGCACTTCGAACTTGAATCCGCCAAGCAGTTTGAGCAGTCCACCCTGCAAAAAGTTATTGAGGCACGGTCACAGGTGCAGTCTGCGGGGAGCCGTCAAGATATCGACGTCCTCGTGCAGGCGGAAGGGATGCTACGCGCGGGGCTGGGCAGAATCTTCGCTCTTGCAGAAGCTTATCCGGAGCTGAAGGCTAATGTAAATTTCATGCAGTTGCAGAACCGTATTAGCACGCTTGAGAATGGAATTGCTGACTGCCGTGAATTTTATAATGAAGCAGTGAATATCAATAACGTACAAATCGAAGTATTTCCCGCCAATCTTCTTTCGAAGATGTTTGGCTTTGATGAAAAACCCTTGCTGGTATTCTCTACACAAGAAAAAACGGATGTCAATTTGCAGCAATTATTTAACTAGCGGCTACGGCAAATATGTTTTGCCTGTTAATGAATCACCCACGCCTGCTTTCCCTTACCTCTGGCGGGTAAGGTCTGCGCGATTCGCTGTGCAATATTCACGATAATTCCCATGCTGGATTGGCTACGACGCGAATATGCGCAACTTATTACCTCAGGTGCACAGCTGTTGTTGTTGCTTGTCGGCATCCGCTTGCATTCTCGCGATGGCTGGGTGTCTTGCCTTGCTGTAATTGCCTTGATCAGCCTCTATGCATGGTTATCCTCGTTATATAGGCTGCGTACCCTACGCAACACTCCGACATCAAAGATTGCTTCTGCCGCGCAGGGCTATGTAGAATTGGTGGGAAGTGGTCAACCATTTTGTGATCCACCCTTGCTCAGCAAATTAAGGCGACGTCCTTGCTTGTGGTGTCGCTATAAAATCGAGCAACGAGAGAGAAATGGTTGGAGAACAATAGATAGTGGCGAAACGGGTGACTCTTTCATACTTTGCGATGATACCGGTGAATGTGTGGTTGACCCGGAAAGTGCAGAGATCATTACTCAGCACTATGACCAGTGGCAAGATGATGGCTGCCGTTATACTGAGTGGAACTTGATCAAAGGTGAAACACTCTACGTCATCGGGCGATTTCGCACTCAAGGCGGGAACAATCAGGAATTTGACACTCGCGCTGAGTTAAGCGCATTGTTGACAGAATGGAAGAAAAATATGCCTACGTTACTTGCACGCTTCGATCTGAACAAAGATGGTGAGCTAAGCATAGAGGAGTGGGAGCTCGCCCGACAAGCGGCCAAGCAAGAAGTAGAAAAAATGGAGGTGGCGGTTCTGGCACAGCCTAGCACCCATATCATCAGCCGTTCTCCCGACGGACAACTCTTCCTTATCAGTAACCTCTCAGGGGATAGTCTGTCGCGTCGCTACATGCTCTGGGCTTGGGGGCATCTCTTGATTTTCTTTGGATCGCTTGGTGGGTTAGGGTTGGTGCTGCAAAATGTCAGTTCATAATATAAAGCAGAATATTGCTCGGTATCCATTTTACCAGGATTATAAATATAAAATCTGCGCCTTTGGTCAACGGTCATTGATGTGATGCGTTTAGAAAGAAGTGCGTTCTGAATTTATTAAAGCCAGTCAGGGTTTGCTTGGAACTAAATATTTGTTTTTTTACCTTCGACTACTAATTAAATCGCCTTTCAGGGCCGAATTGGAATCGCTACTCAAATTTAATGGATAGCAATCCTTTCAATCAGATTGTTACGTATGCTAAATAGTGGAGTATAGAGATAATGAAAAAATCAAAAATGCGACTGTCATACACCTTAATTATAGCCCTGTTGGTGGGAGCATCGACTAGCGGGGCAGTGTTTGCGCATGGTGGTGGGTGGGGTGGAGGTGGAGGTGGCTGGAATCGTGGTGGACGCGTGGGCATCTATTTCGGTGCACCGATTGGTTTTAACTTTGGATATTCTCCGTACTCATACTATGGTGCACCGTCATATGGCTCGCCCTATTATTCGCCGGCGCCTGTGTTTTACCCTCCGGTGCAGCCTGCGCCAGTAATTTATACTCCGGTGCAGCCTGCGCCAGTAATTTATACTTCGGTACAGCCTGCGCCAGTAATTTATACCAATCGAAGGGATGACCCACAGCTAAGAATTCAGGAAGCACCGAGAAATTCGTCTCAAAATGTTCATGCCTCTTTGTGGTATTACTGCGTAGCTTCAAATGCTTACTATCCATATGTTAATAAATGTCCAGGGGGTTGGTTACGCGTCGCTCCGGACCCTGAAATCGACAAATGACCGACCCCTGTAAATTTAAGGAACCTTCGCCATGACCCAGAAATTAAAACTTTCTTCCCTTCTAGTGTCAATCCTGTCGCTTAGTGCCTGTACGTCGATACCAACTGGTCCGGGTATGCTTGCGCTGCCGGGTACTGGGAAAAGCTTTAACCAGTTCCGATTTGACGAGGCCGATTGCAGGCGATATGCTAGCGTTCAGGTTGGAGGCCGCACTGCGAATGATGTAGCCACTGATAGTGGTGTGAAAAGTGCTGTGGTTGGTACGGCCGTCGGTGCAACAGCAGGCGCATTGTTAGGGGGAAACAGTGGAGCTGGCGTGGGCGCGGGATCAGGATTGCTAATTGGTTCCATGGTAGGTGCGGGCACAGGTGCAAGTTCAGGATACAACCTTCAGCAGCGTTATGACTTTGCATATCTCCAATGCATGTATGCAAAAGGCCATCGTATCCCAATATCGGGGAGCTTGGAAGATTCGCGGCAGCTGGTCAGGAAAAAAATCCCTGTAACTTCGCCTGCTCTACGCGCGACTCCATCATCGCCTTCTGCGAGTTCTTTTGTGCCACCGCCTCCTCCTCGGGGGACTCCGCCACCACCACCTCCGGATGCTTCCACGACTCCGTTGACGTCTGAAGTAATTGAGCAACTGGTGCCTCGTGAGGAAGTTCTGCCCCTAACGACTCCTGATGACTTTTTTCAACTAATGCCTTCTGAGGAGGATTCTCAGGCACCAATGCCTCCAAGCAGTACTCCGCCACAGTCACCTCCTGATGCTTAAATATCAATGCTGGCCCCGAAAGCGTTGGCATTTAAGTGCATCGACTGGTTTTACAATGGCCCAGAAAAGTGAACTTCGTGAAACGGGTGAAAGTAAAGCAACGATTTAAAATTGCGAGTCGGAAATGCTGACGTCCGTTAGACTCCACTAAAAGAATTTCAGCCAGAATTCGCATTGGCACACCAAAAAATCAATGAGGCTCACCCACGGTTAACGAAATTCCGTTGTCTTTGGGGCCAAGGCTGAACAGCCATGGTACAGCAGTTTTAGCCCACTTCTCGGCAGTAGGGTAATTCCGTGCTTGCTCTCCAAAACTACTACGCAGCATGTTCGTATTTATAATGCCCGGGTTCAGCGGGATTGCCGCCATACCCTTTGGTAATTCCTGGACCAGTGCTTTGGTCAATCCTTCTATTGCCCACTTGGTCGCGCAATAAGGGGCGACTTCCGCATCGGTTGAGCGACCCCAGCCAGAGCTAAGATTGACAATGACTCCGCTCCTCTTGGCTATCATGGCCGGTACGAAATGTCGGATAACATTGGCTACACCCTTGATGTTTACATCGATGACCATGGAGAATTCACTGGCAGTCACTTTCCAAAGCGGCGCATTACGGTTGACGAGTGCGGCGTTATTGATCAGCAGGTGGGGCGAACCGGCTAAGCTCAGGCAATGTTTTGCCCAATCACGTACAGCCTCATCGTTTGTGACGTCTACTACCTCGAAGTGATTGCTTGATCCATGCAGGATATTGAAGTCATGAATTGCATTCTCTGATCGTCCACAACCTAAAACCTGGTGGCCGAGGCGAATAAATTCCTCGGTCATGGCACGCCCCAATCCACGGCTTACTCCAGTAATGACAATCACTTTGGAAGTCATGAGATTACTTGTTTATTCATTTTGCTCGTCTGTTAAGGCGATATTTGTAGCGTTTTTTTGAGCACACATTCCTGTGCCTCTTGGTCAAGTAATGCGCGTTTTCGTTCGATGCCCCAGCGGTAACCGGATAAACCGCCATCCATACGCACTACACGATGGCAGGGAATCGCCACTGCTAGCGCGTTGGCGGCACAAGCTCCAGCCATGGCACGGACGGCCTTCGGTGCTCCGCTGCGTTGGGCGATGTCGGTGTAGCTGACGGTTTTGCCGGCAGG
>JBKJQT010000215.1:0-2864 GCA_046593855.1 Candidatus Nitrotoga sp.
CCTCTCTCCAGGCTTTGGCAAGCAACCCCGCGGCGCTGGTGGAGAAGTTGAACGGCCTCATGCTCGCCGGTGCGATGTCGACTCCGGCAAAAACCGCGATCATCGCCGCCGTGAACGCGGTGCCGGCAACCGACGCCCTGGGCCGTGCACGGACGGCGGCCTACCTTGTCTTATCGTCCTCGCAATATTCCGTGGAGCGTTAACATGAATCCTAACCGTCGCAACTTTCTTCGCCATGCCTCCGCGCTTTCCGCAAGCGGCCTCGCATACCGCCTAGGTGGCATGGCCGGGCTGTCCGCACTTGCCGGCAATGCCACCGCGCAAACGGCGTCTTCGGACTACAAAGCATTGGTCTGTGTCTTTCTCTTCGGCGGCGTGGATGGCAACAGCGTAATCATTCCCTACGACAGCGCCGGCTACGCACAATACGCCGCCGTGCGAACCACGGGTTCCGGCCTCCAGCTCGCCCACTCGGCGCTGCTGCCCATCCAGCCCACCGGCACCGCCACGCCGTTCGGGCTCCATCCCGCCCTCGGAGAGTTGCAGGGACTGTTCAACCAAAAAAAGCTCGCCTTCCTCGCCAACGTTGGCACGCTCAATGTCCCGACCAGCAAGACCAACTACCAGGCGGATCGCCCCGACAGCCTGTATTCACATTCGGACCAGCAGCGCCAATGGCAATCCTCGATCTCCGACGGCCTTTCGCGCACGGGCTGGGGCGGGCGCATCGCCGACAAGGTGGCGGGGCTCAATGGCGCGGCCACCTTCCCGGTGGTAACCTCGATCGCCGGCACCAACCTGTTCATCACGGGCGAGGCGGCCAATCCGCTGGCGCTGCCTACGAGCGGCGGCATCGGCCTGCAGGGCTTCAACGTCGGCGCGCAATCCAACGCCCGCTTGGCCGCGCTGCAGCAGTTGCTCGCGCTCGATACAGGCAACACCTACATCAAGGGCGTGTCGGCGATTACCTCACAGGCGATCTCGCTCTCGAGCATCGTGACGCCCATCCTCGCCTCGACCACCTCGGCCGTGAGCGGCTTCTTCGCCGGGCAGAACTCCTCGATCGCCCAGCAGCTGCAGCAGGTGGCCAAACTGATCGAGGCGCGCGCGCAGACCGGGCTCAGGCGTCAGGTGTTCTTCGTCTCGCTCGGCGGCTTCGATACGCATTCGAACGAGTTGAACACTCTCTCCACCCTGTTCGGCCAACTCTCGCCGGCGTTGAAGTCGTTCCATGACGCTACCGTCCAGCTCGGCGTGTCCGACCAGGTGACGACCTTCTCGCTTTCCGACTTCGGCCGCACCTTAAAGCCGGCCTCGGGTGGAGGATCTGACCACGCGTGGGGCAACCATCACTTCATCATGGGCGGCGCCGTGAAAGGCGGCGACCTGTACGGGCGCTATCCCACCCTGGTGCTCGCCGGCCCGGACGACGCCGAAAAGGAAGGCCGCTGGATCCCAACCACGGCAGTTGACCAGTATGGCGCAATGCTCGCGCGCTGGTTCGGCGTCATGGATGCGGACATGGCGCACATATTTCCCAATCTCGCGAGTTTCGGCAACTCGAATCTCGGTTTCCTCAACTGACGTTGTTCTGTGGTCGAAATGGAGTCGACGGCGAGGCTGTTCCATTCGACTCGTCTGATGGTAGGTGGTCACGAGAGGGCGCGGCGATTTTATCAATCAGCTCCAGCGGGGTGAGCCACAGACCACGCGGGCTATCCGAGCGAGGTTTTGGGTTGGATGGGAAAGGAGTGAAACTCGATTTATTTACAAAGTTAGCGATCATATTAGCCGCCAGCTTCCTAAAATTAGGATCCCTAAGTCAACCTTCATCAAGAATAAATCGAGTCTGACCCTGAGGTCTCCTCTGAGGTCTCCGATTATGCCCAGCGAAGCCGTGAATTAAAGCAGTGGCAGATTTCGCCGACTTAGCAGACTGAAAACGTAATAGTACATTCCAGCAAAACCATTACTGTTTGCGGTCAGCCAAACGCAGGATGCTTATCGGCGCGTCCGCACCGGCGCGCTAGACAAGCCGCCGTCAAAGACGTAAAGTAACACGTACATTTTTGGAGGCTTGTTATGGATGCGATTACCTATACCACCGTTCGTGCAAATCTCGCGAATGCTATGGACCGCGTTTGCGACGATCACGAACCCTTGATTATTACCCGCAACGGAGAACAGTCCGTCGTGATGCTCTCGCTCGAAGACTACAAGTCGCTGGAGGAAACCGCCTACCTCTTGCGCACCCCCGCCAATGCCAGGCGCCTTCTCGCTGCCATTGCGCAACTAAATGATGGTAAAGGTGTTGAACGGAAGTTGGTGAAGTGAGGCTGATCTTCGCTGATGATGCATGGGAAGACTATCTATATTGGCAGAAGCAAGACCAGCGCATGGTCGAGCGAATTAACAAGCTGATACGTGAGACACAGCGCGAGCCCTTCGCGGGAATAGGCAAACCCGAACAATTGAAGCATGCCCTTTCAGGGTTCTGGTCACGCCGAATTACGGATGAACATCGCATGGTGTATCGCATAGAGGATGATGCATTGATGATCGCTCAGTTGCGTTTTCACTACTGAGACGCCCAATCTGGATGTGAAGAAGCCTTAAAAATAAATGGTATTGCAGAGTGCCTCACCAGCAACTTATCGCGTTCTTGATTAAATAACTTGGGAGATTTAGGCATGTCGTTTTTATCAGGAAAATTAGGGTGTACGAAATTCTCTCACCCAATTAAAACAAGGCTATGTCACAGTTAATTGTTGAACGCCATTCATACCCAACGCGGCAAACATGACGGCACGAGGGGACAAGGAGCCATGAGCACGATCAATCAGTCGTCGCCAACCGAGGTAATT
>JBKJQT010000011.1:0-4601 GCA_046593855.1 Candidatus Nitrotoga sp.
GTGCTACTTCGAGTTTGAAAGCGGTTTCGTAATGCTGGCGTTGTTTTGTCATTGCTGCTCCTCTCTAGGTGAATAATAATCCTATCGAGGTGTCCGTTTTCATTAGACCACTACAACCAGTCCTGTTGAACTGTTTGAATATGTCGACCGTACGCGATTACTAAACTAGCATAACGGATAATTGTGAGCCCATTAAAATAAAAATGTCGCGAGATAACGTAGCGGCTCATTTGGTGAATGCTTGGCGAATAGCAGGTTCATCAGGTAATGCACTAACATGCCAACGTATGAGCTCTATTCCAGCAGCCGACAACGCCTTCCCTTTCTTGGCATCAGCCTCAATACGTGTTGCCTTCTCGTGGGTTTTGTCATCAAGTTCTACCGCGGCAATAATAGTTGAATCCTTTAGACATACAATAAAATCAAGACTCATACGATTGATGTGGTTGTTCCACTCGCGGAAATTAAATCCCTTTTGCACTCCGAGTACCTGAGATAGCTGCACTTGCGCTAACACAATGCACTGTGGCATGGCAGCGACCAGGCGATGATAAAGAATTTGCTCTGGTTGAGTGAGTGGTTTTTTTGCATAAAATGGCCACGGTACATTACCTACATCGGAAGCCCCGCGTCTTTTGACAATAGCAAAAATAATCGCAACAAGTGCTATAAGAACGATTGCAACAAGCAGTATTTTCACTGTTAGATATCCTTCAATGATGTAAAACACCTCTACTTACAAAAATAAAACATCGCAGCAACCTGCAAAACTTTTGAATACAGTATTAAAATCTATGTTGACAAACTAACTGACCGAACACTTGAACATGATGCTGATAATATATCGTCTATTTTTGTCTGAGCTTTAATTGAGAATTGGGAGATTTTTTAAGGCTGAACGTCCGCAGGAAAATCAGAAAATCCTGTACTTGGCGAATCTCGATGATTCAATTATCCGAAGCTGGGCAGCATGATGCCCACTCGACCTTCTCTTCCTTGGCCCCACCTGAATCATCCAATAGCCGCCGAGCACCTCCTTCACCTCAGGAAAGAGCCATCGGTGATACCTTTGAACTTCACGGCTGACTGGGTTGCAGGGTTCAAGTGCGAACCGGGCAAACAACAGAGGATCTATTGGGACGGGAAAACGCCCGGGGTGGGGTTGCGTGTAACTGCTGCCGGTTCCAAGTCCTACATATTTGAAACCAAGTTAAACGGCAAAACCATCCGCATAACCATAGGCGACAGTCGAACATGGGGCATTGGAAAAGCACAAGCAGAAGCATCACGCCTTAAGGTGATGACCGACCAAGGCATAAACCCACGCCATGAGGAAGCTGCCGCACAAGCTGCAAAGGAAGCCGAAGCCGTCGCGCAACGTGAGCAGGAAGCCCGCGAAATAGTGACAGTGGCCGAAGCATGGCAAGACTATGTTGCCGAACGTAGCACCGCCAAAATAGACGGAAAGCCGGTATGGGGGGAAAGACACAAAGCGCACCATGCTTATTTTGTGCAAGCTGGTGGTGTAAAGCGCAAGCGTGGACCCCGTCCCGGCGAATCGAAAAAGACCCGCCCCGGCGTATTGGTTCCATTGATGAACATGCGCCTTGCTGCCTTAGGTGCTGGTGCCTTGACCGCATGGTTAGACAAAGAAACCAAGCAAGCCCCCACAACTGCCGCCCAAGCCTTCCGCGCCCTTCGTGCTTTCCTGACATGGTGTGCTAAACATAAAACCTACAGTGCCGCAGTTAATGCTGGCGTATGTCAGTCCGATGACGTGAAAAATAGAGTGCCTTCACCGAAAATAAAAAAGGATGACAGCCTACGCAAAGCACAGATTAAGCCGTGGTTTGAAGCCGTGAAAAAGATTGGCAATCCAGTAATCGCCGCCTATTTGCAAGGCTTGATATTGACGGGCGCAAGGCGTAACGAACTGGCCGCGTTGCGCTGGGAAGACGTGGATTTTCAATGTAAGGGTTTGACCATACGTGACTGGGTGGAGGGGGGAGCGCACCATACCGCTAACTCCTTATCTGGAAGATTTAATAGCCGCTCTGCCCCGCCGTAATGAGTTTGTTTTCAGTAGCCCGACCGCTGCATCAGGAAGGATTGAAGAGCCGCGTATTCAACACGTCAAGGCGCTGAAAGCCGCCGTACTTCCCGCGCTGTCTCTACATGGTTTGCGCCGTTCCTTTGGCACGTTGTCCGAATGGGTGGAAGTTCCTGCCGGTATTGTTGCGCAGATAATGGGACATAAACCCAGCGCGATAGCTGAAAAACATTACATACAGCGGGAACTTGATTTACTACACATGTGGCACGTCAAAATAGAGGCGTGGATATTGGAACAGGCAGGGATTGAATTTGAGACGGGGCAAACAGGTTTGCGTGTGGTGAAGCAGCGAAATAAACGCAACTACAAATAATACTTGACTGACGGAATAAACATAGCTACATTAAATATCATGCAAATCACATTCGACGAAGCAAAAGACGCTCTGAATAAAAACAAGCATGGCTTGTCACTATCCGAAGCGGAAAGATTGGAATGGGATGACGCATTGGTATGGCACGACAGCCGTCGCGATTATGGTGAAGTCCGCATGATTGCATTGTGTGTGATTGGTGAACGGCTGTATTGCGTGGTTTATGTTGACCGTGAAGATGCGCGCAGAATAATCAGCTTGCGCAAAGCGAATATTAGAGAGGTTACAGATTATGCAAATCAAAACTAAATCAGGCCGGACACTGATATTGCCAACACCGGAAGAAGATGCGGGGATTACCGCTGCCGCCATGACTGACCCGGACAATTTACCGCTGACTGATGCCGAGTTAAAACAATTCAAGCGAGGGCGCGGAAGGCCATCTGGAAGTGGGAAAAAAGAACAAGTAACGCTTCGTCTGGATACGGAAATTCTTGAACAATTCAAGGCGACCGGAGACGGCTGGCAGACCCGCATAAATGAAGCATTACGCGATTGGGCAAAACATCACTGACAAGGCGCAAACCGTGAACAAAATGCACAACGACTGAACTGATAACCGCATAACAAGCTCAAAGCACCAAAGTATCCTGACGGGGAGAAAAGCAGAATCCTTCACTGCCTGTTTGGTGCTCCTATTTTGAAGACTGACACCGGAAGGGGTAGCGCGATGGATTTCCGAACATATCAATATTTACGTGATAACTGCATGGGAGACCTGCGAGTCTACATCGAAACACCAGAACATAATGCAGCACTTAGATTACGCATCAACCTTGCAAATGGGACAATCGGCAAAATTGAGCATGAATATCAGATGGCGCTATCTTTATTTCAATGTGACGATTTAACCCCGCATGGACGTGCTGCAGCACATCTGCTGGCTGTAATTTCAAATCATCGTGCTATTACACATGGCAAAGGGAGCCGAAACCACCCAATGGCAACGAACCCGCACCACCCCTGGAAAAAGCAGAAGTAGATGCGATGGCAAATCAGACTCGCGATGCAGTAAAAAGATATACCGCCTTCCTGCCCGAACACGAACGCGATGTGCTGCTTGCCGATTGCGAGGCCGCATCGGAAGCCGCGCCCAATACAAAGGTGAAAGCCGCTCCAGCCACCAAGCAAACAGGGGGCGCACCAAGAATTCAAAACACCAAGTGGACAGTTGCAGAACTTCGCACGCTGCTCGATGAATTTAATATGCCCGGCGCAACGAAAACATATCTGGGTAAAAAGCATGGCGTGCCGCGCCAAAGAATTGCAACCTTATTAACAGAAGCGAAGGCTAAATTTAGCTCTTACAACAAACCAAAAAGCCCGTTTGATATTTCGCAATTGACAGGTATAACCAAAAACAAAGGGCAAAGTTACTAAGACACCGTTGCATTGCACTGTTGCACTTGCTGCCGTGTAACCCGCCCTAGATAAGGCTTCTACTGTTGCACCCCGTAAATAGCTGAACCATCTTCAACAACGCCGAAAGGTAAAAGGTGGTTCACAATGCAAAACGCAATCAATCAAACCGCGCAACTGGCAACCGCCGCCGTGCACAATCTGCAAGAATCATTCCTGCCGCTAGAGCAAGTAACCCGCCCCACGGTTCCAACAGACCAAGCAGCTTATTACCTCGACAGAAAGCCGCAAACCATGCGCGCTGGGGCGTGCCTAGAAAATGGCCCCATCCGCCCTTTTCGTATAAATGGCCGTTTGGCATGGCGCGTGTCTGACCTGCAAAAGCTGCTGACTGGGGGCCAATAATGAATAAAGCCCAACCCCCATTATTTGCGGAATTGAGCCTTGCTGACACAAGCGATTCTACACCATCAAAGACAGCAAGCAAATTCAGTGTAACTGATAACCCGCGACACTTGCGCGTTACTGCGGCCTTGATCACACGCTCCCAAAAACGTGAACACATAGACCGGATTGCCGGCGCCAGCAACGGGCCGGAACTGATTGCCGAATTGCGCCGCCGTGGTTTGGATGCACCATGCAGCCGTGTGCCTGCAATAGACCGAGATGGGTACCCTATCCGGTTTGTTGTTTATTATTGGCTGTGTTCGCAAATCATGTTGTTAGACCGTTTCACCGATTGCCATAGCCAGCCAC
>JBKJQT010000048.1:0-2842 GCA_046593855.1 Candidatus Nitrotoga sp.
GAAAGAACTTTTCCGCACCCATTACGGTCAATAACAATCTGGAATCTATAACCCACAGTTTCGATGAAATGGGTGTTAATGAGCGCGGCCAGGTTTACATCGTCTGGCTGGATAAGCGCGATAAATCAATCGCCACAAAGAATGGCGGAAAATACAGTGGGCTGGCGATCTACTACGCCATTTCTGATGATGAAGGTAAAACTTTCCATACCAACATCAAAGCCGCCGATCATTCCTGCGAATGCTGCCGTGTGGCGATGGCAATGGATAAGGATGGCATCCCGATTATCGTGTGGCGGCATATTTTCGGTAAGAACATACGCGACCATGCCATGATGCGGCTTGATGGCAAGTCACAACCTATCCGTCTAAGTTACGAAAACTGGGAAGTTGATGCCTGTCCTCACCATGGCCCAGCAATATCCATTGCTAACGACGGTAATTATCATTTCGTTTGGTTCAGTAATTCGTCGGAGCAGCGCGGATTGTTCTATTCTTACTCTACCGATCAAGGCAAGCATTTTTCTCGACCATTAAATTTTGGAAACTTCCAGGCTCAAGCCTCACACCCCCATATTTTGAGTCTGGGCCAACGCGTTTTTATTACCTGGAAAGAATTTGATGGCATGGCTACCGGCATCTATCTGATGCATTCCACTGATGGAGGTAATCTCTGGTCGGCTCCCAAAAAAATCGCGTCTTCCACGGGCACTTCAGATTACCCATTTCTGGTCAGTGATGGCAATAAAAACTATCTCTCCTGGAATACCGACAAAGAAGGCTACCGACTTATTAATTTATCTGAGACCGCACAATGAAATCCGGTGGCACAATTGTTAAATTTCTGCTCGGTTTATTGCTGTGCTTAAGTTCTGCTTGTTCCTCGGCTGCACAAATAGCCAAACATTTTGTGCGCGGCAGTTATCAGGAAATTGTTTCAGCCCGGGCGGGTAAATCTTTCATTGTCAGTTTATGGTCTCTCGACTGTACATATTGCCTCGACGATATGTTGCTGTTCGGCAAGTTATTGAAAAAATACCATGACCTTGATTTGGTACTGATCTCAACCGATACCCCGGAACAAATAAAAGAAATTGCGCGCAGGCTACAAAAATACCCTCTGAAAAAAGCTGAATCCTGGGTTTTTGCCGACAGTTTCGTTGAGCGCTTGCGTTATGAAGTGGATACGCAATGGTATGGAGAGCTGCCACGCACCTATTTTTACGATGCGCAAGGACATGTCTTAGCGCTAAGCGGCAAGTTGGACTATGCCCAAATTGAGCAATGGATACGCGCAAGCAAAAAGAACGAATAAAAACTCGACATAGAATTTTAACTGTCACCAATCATATTCCAAATTCCATAGACCACATATTAGCGGGCGCATCAACCAAGTTCCGGCAGTTTGAATTACGCGAGTTCCTACTGTATCTTTACAGATGAGCCTAAACTTACCGTCGTGTTGCGCGTTACCTCTGAATAGGTGGCAGATGAACACTGGCATCCGCAGCAGCAAAGCCTCGTGCTTGAAGACGGCTGCTATGAGTTGCGCATCCCTTACGCTGACCCGCGCGAACTAATTATGGATATCCTCAAATATGAGCCGGATGTGGATGTGATTGAACCAAAAAGCTTGCGTCAACTTGTTCATGAACGGCTGGCATCGGCTTTGGCGCAATATCGCGACATTCTTACTTAAGGGAATCGCTAATCATATAAATTTCGTCCTTCCCGCGCAGGCGGGAATCCAGCAAAATACACAGCAAATATTTCATGCAACGCACGGAATAACGAATCACAAGATGCGCACTTAAAAACTAAGCGGAAAATACCATGAACGACCTATCCCAACTTCCAACCTATCCCGACGAAGAACTCGCCAGCCTTAGCCAGGCAGCCTTGATGGCACTAATGGCATGCGACGAAGATCGCGTGCCGCGCAATGTTATAGACGAATGCGCAAGGCGCGGTGACATCATGCTGGAATTCTTAAACACCTTGGTTGAAGACAGCAGCGACTGGGAGTACGAGCCATCGGGCGAATGGTGGTTGAAACTGCACGCGGTCATGATACTCGGCCTCATACCCGGTGAGAGTGCAGGGCTATTGCTGGTGAAATACATGCGTCGCATGTCGCGTGAGGACGACGATCTGCAAGACTGTTTCTCCGGCTACTGGCCAGCCCTGTTCCGCAACAAACCAGAAAGCGTACTGTCAGCATTACGTGCGCTGAGCGAAGAACTCACCATCAATTGGTATATGCGGATACAAGCCATAGACACCTGCGTTGCCGTAGCGCGGCTGCAAGGGAGCGATAAGCTGGAGGCGTCACTGGAATGGCTGGCAGGCATTGTTACCGACGAAGATGAAGATTGGGATTTGCGGCTGTGTTCCGGTAACACCTTGCTGAATTTTCCACGCATACAATATCGCCCGCTGTTAGAAGATATGGCGGCACAACAGGGCGCATTTGGCGCGCATTTTTGCCAGAACGACGTGGAACTGGTTTATGCAGCCATGCAAGACCAACCGGACTGGGATCGCTTCAGTAAACCTTGGGAGTTCTATACCCCCGAAGCCATAACAGCACGTCAGCAGCGCTGGGCAGAAGAGAAGGCGAAATATGAGGAGATTGAAGGGAATGAAGAGATTGATGAAGACTACAATTTCATGAGTAACAAATTTCCAGGCGAAATGTTTCCCTTCGATGAACCCTACATTCGGCCGGAACCCAAAGTCGGTCGCAACGATCCCTGCCCATGCGGCAGCGGCAAGAAATACAAAAAGTGTTGTTTGAATAAGGAAGCTGCAGGAGAAAGTTTTTGTGATTGATGGTCGCCAC
>JBKJQT010000059.1:0-3457 GCA_046593855.1 Candidatus Nitrotoga sp.
CACTCCACCCGGCGTCATGATGCCGTAGAACAATTTACGCTCCATGATTTTGAATCGCTCGATGCTGGTCTTATCCTCGCTCATGGCGTGATACACGAACAGGCGCGGCAGATAGAACAAGCCAGCGAACCAGGTAACCATGAAAATCACATGCAATGCTTTAATCCATAACATAATTTATTTATTGTAAGTGTGCACGTATAAATTCAAAATCCTGAGTGAGGTAAAGAGCGCAAAAGGATACAAGGGAGCAGCATATGTTTTATATGTTAGCGCTAAAATTTATCAAGCAACAAACAGTCATAGCGCTTGTCCCATGAAATTGTGACGCACAATTTCTTTTAGCTGTTCCAGGTGGCCGTGGAAAAAATGCACCGCTCCCGGTAATACTACGATAGGCAGAAGTTGCGGGCGTGCCCACTGCATAACGTCCGTCAACGAGACCACTTCATCCAGCTCTCCATGGACCAGTAACGTGTTGTGTGGCACGGGAGGCATCGCATAACGCATCACTGCCGGCGCGATCAGCACTAGTTGACGCGGGGATAATTGCTGTGCCGCGCGCGCCTGCACATAACCACCGAAGGAAAAACCGGATAGGATCAGCGGCAGGTCGCCATATTTGCTCAGTGCATAGCGCGTTACTGTGAGTGCATCTTCTACTTCACCATTGCCATCATCAAACTCGCCGCTGCTGGCACCGACGCCCCGAAAATTGAAGCGCAACGCGGCGAATCCTAGTTCGGTAAAAGTCTTAGCCAGTGTAGTTACGATCTTGTTTTCCATCGTCCCGCCCACAGTAGGAAGCGGATGCGCTATCACCGCGATAGCACGCGGTATAAAATCCGGTATATGTATCACAACTTCCAGCTTACCCGCTGGACCGGGGATAGAAACTTTTTCTAAGGTGGGCATTAAATTTTCAGGCGTTCCACCTCACGCCCATTCTGCAAGTGTTCAACGATGATTTCGTCGAGGTCACCCTCATCCATATACCTGTACCACACCCCTTCTGGGTAGATCACCAATACAGGACCTTCATCACAACGATTCATACAACCTGCTGAGTTGATGCGGATACGATTTGTTTCATTAGACAGTCCAAGTGCTTGGACTTTATCTTTAACATAGTCGCGCATCCATTGCGCACCAATATTATTGCAGCACTCTGCGCCTTCTTCGCGTTGGTTAGTGCAAAAGAAAACATGCTTTTGATAGTAGCTCATACAAGACCTCACAAGAATAAATTTTAATTATACAACCTCACTACGATGTAGTTTTAACGCGCCAAAGGTAGCCAAGCATCAAAAATGGAAACACTAATGCAATAGTTTGCGACAAACCATTGTAATTTAGCAGGTGGCCGTAATTCCATTGGTACAGGCGCATGGCTGCAGAAGGCTCGCCGCTATCCAATATCCAGTGCGCCAACACCCAATAACCTATTGCAACCAGTGCAGCACATTTCGACAGCTGCGTGCGGGATAATCGGCTAGCAGCGATCAGTAGTAGCACGCCCGCGAAAATGCCCAGCATGGCCTCACTGTTGAGCCATAACAGCAATGCCCATGATTTGAGAAGCATGGCTGCTGCGGTGAACTTGGCCACTGCCACGGCACACAATACCAGCATTAGCGTGCTTGCTGCTTGGCGGCGTATGCGCAGCAAGGTTAGCAGCAACATTCCCAGCATCAGCATATTGAGCAGTACCGCCATGCTTTCCATCCAATTAAACGGTTCAGGCTGAACCACGACGAAAGGTGCTCGTGCCACTTCGCTAATGAACACATTCCCCAGCATGGGCAGTGAAGGATTGACTTGCGCGAACATCCACAGCGCTACCAAAGCCAAGCCGAAATCCACGCTTTCTCCGCTATGAAACAAACGCATACGCCAATGCGTCAGGTGCAGAGCAAACCATTCACGTGGCGCAATGTTAACTGCCAACAATGCACCCGCCAGCGCGCCGCTACTGTTGGCAAGCAAATCGAGATTGGAACTAATACGTACAGGCAAATACATTTGCGCATATTCCATTATGGCGGAAAGTATTACTCCGCCTAACGTGGCAAATATTACAGTCCAGCTTACGCTGAAGCGCGCACGTAGTGCTAGTCCAAGTAATAGCCCAAACGGTAGATAACCGAACAGATTAGCGGCGGCATCGAACCAAGTGTATTGCAGGAATAACGGCAAAGCCAATACAGCAGAAAATTCCAACCCCTGCTCCTGCCAGCCTGAAAACGGCGATAAGCTGGCATAAACGATAAACAGTGCATAACCTGCGGTAAGGTAGGTACGCAGACGTGCGCGAGGAGAAGCGACGAAAATTTCTTTCATAATCGAATTTAGTTTATCCGATTTTTTCATTTTACTCATTTACGTCGTGCAGCATTTTATCGGGCGGTGGTAGTGTAACGGCGCAAGTTGCGGTGAAATCTGATTGGAATTTCTCTAGTTTCTAGAGGTATTTTTTTTCATTTCAATCAAGCGGAACCAACCGTTTGCAAGCACAGGCTCATCGGCTAACACCCGCAATCCCGGTACAGCTTCCAGCACCTCCTCAAACACCACGTCCAGCCGTGTGGCCAGCTGTCCCATCAGGGGGGTCAGGCCTCGCCGCACCAAAGCGCGTTCTCCACGGCGCAGGAACTTATCGAAGAGCAGGATATGACCACCCGGTTTGAGCACGCGCGCCGTTTCTGCCAGACAATATTGCGGCCGCGATACCACCGCCATGATTAGATGCAGCACTACGTAATCGAAGCTATCTGAAGCAAATGGTAAGGCCATGCTGTCGCCTCGCACCCACTGCAAGCGTAATCCGGCAGCCTTTTTCTTTGCCTGCGCCAGCATAGCACCGGTCAGATCTAGCGCGGTGTATTCATGGCGAGGCGATAAAAAAGGAAAGTCCAATCCGGTGCCGGCACCACTAAGCAGTACCCGCGCTACACCTAGTTGTGGCAGCTTCGCCAAACTGTGCTGGCGTGCGCTACGAGTGGCGCGATCAAGGAAGATATCATAAAACGGGGCGATGAAACGGTAGCTGGTCTTTAGCGACATTGCGTTAGTGCAGTACGCGCGGGACACTCAATACGAACTGGGTAATAGGCGCGTCAAATTTAGTGCCGTCCTCCGTGACCATCTGGTAGCTGCCAGACATAGTACCCACCTGTGTGGCGAGCACTGTTCCGCTAGTGTATTCGAAACTCTGGTTTGGCTGGAGAACCGGTTGCTCACCCACGACCCCTTGACCACGCACCTCCTGCATATACTGATTGGCATCGGTAATAATCCAATGACGACTGATCAGCTTGACAGTGGCTTCGTCTTCATTAGTTATGGTGATGGTATAAGCGAAAACAAAGCGATTATCGGCCTCATCGGATTGTTTACGCTTATACCATCACCATAACTAATGAAGTCGATACCACTGCCAAGCTGAACAGTCGTCATT
>JBKJQT010000214.1:0-3126 GCA_046593855.1 Candidatus Nitrotoga sp.
ATTTTTTTGATAACAAGCTCAAAGATTCCGTCGGTATAACCATCCCAGAAATAGTAGCTTGAAAACCATTACACTATGAGAATGGCAGCTATAAAACTGGGAAAAATTGTTTTCCACCAAAGACTTGATAAAAACCTATGTCGCGTTACGTACCTTTGTAGGATTTAACCCAGAAATAAGCGCATCCAAATAAATGGGATTCTTCGGTAGAACCATTGGATGATCAAGACCTGTAATGCAAAACTGTATCCAGCGCAAGAAATCATCATGGGTAATGGTTGAGTTGTCTTCATTAATTATTTTTTTACTGGCCAACTGCGTCAATTCAATGGTGCCGGACAAGCGTGACTCAATATTTTTGCACTCGCGCTTGAAATATTGAATCAGGTTAAAGGTTTGCGTTTTCTTGTCTGGCGCAGTTTCTTCATCATCAAACATGAGATCAACAAATTGTTGTTCGGCCAGCATCGGCGGCAAATAGGTTACTGTCAAAATGAAGTAGTTCTCATACAAAGTACCCTTCGCTTCGAAAGTCCTGCGCCGCTCGCTATCAATGGCCGCAGAGACTGGATCCGGAAAATGCGACAACCCCGCGTTTGTGTACCCTTCCGCGGGTTTGCGAACCGCATCCACATGAATCATCCAGCCGGTGCCAAGGCGCGATAAGGCATTATTAATTTGGTGAGAGACATGATTACGCTGCGCCTGCGTACTGCTTGCCGTATCGGAGCCTTGATACTCCCAGGCTGCCATCAACGCGCCATTCTTACCGACAATGATGCCATCATCAACAACCGAGGCATAAATCAGCAGATCCACAAAGCCAGGTTCTTTTGATCGGTGTTTATCCAGTTTGTATGGGCCCTCAACCGCACGAATACGCATAAACAAAATACATAACATGGCGATTCCACTACCAGAAAAAAACAAAATTAGGCTCTCGATCATCGGTATTGCCTCTCCTGGGTTGTGGTGTTGTTGTAGAACGGCGTACTGCGTGCCGGGTAATACTCTTTGTAAATACGGTGGCGTAGATAAACCTGGCGTAATTGCGGGTCACTTTTTGCCATCAAGCGCAGTACATACAGCGCAAAAGCCCACAAAGTGATGCCAAACACAAAGGCTTTAAATTCAAACGCACTAAAAATTAGGGTGAAGGCCAAGAGGCCGGAGAACATCACCATTTCCCTGTCCCCGCCCATAAAAAGATTGGGACGATTAGCCGATTGCCGGATTGGTGCTCTGCGCAACGCCATGATCATTCCGCCTTTTTATTTGGCGCAATTGTTGATTCTGAAGTGTTGGGCAGTAATTCTTGAGTGGATGTTGTAGTAATGACAGCACCAGCGAAAAGATTGGTCATGATGTTTTGTGCGCCAATTAATAAGGCCATTACCAGCACAATAAAAATCAGGGTTCTGAAAAAAGCATTCAATTCCCCGCCAAAAATCAGGATGCCACCGGCAACGACAATACCTATAATGGATAGCGTGAATGCAACGGGTCCAGTCACAGAATTTCTTAAACTCACCAGCCAGGATTCATACGGAAGCCCACCACCGCCACCTACCGAAGCCAGCGCAATCTCTGGCAGTGCCAGAAGGACCAAGAAAAGGGTTAATAATGAAATGTTAATGATTGGAGATTTTACATTTTCAAGCTGATGGCCCATTACGAGACTCCCGATTTATAATTTCTTGATTTGATAACTACCTCTTTTACAACCTTGCACTTCAATGATTTGCTGGATTCGACGGCCATATTGTGTGCGTGTTACATGCACAACTAAATGCACCACCTCGCCTATCAGTGATTCGATATCGCTTGGCGCTGATTTGTTTCTAGTAATCAACGACTTTAATCTTGTTAAGCCAGATAGCGCATCATTAGCATGAAGGGTTGCCGCACCTCCTTCGTGTCCAGTGTTCCAGGCATCGAGTAAATCCAGTGCTTCTTCACCCCTCACCTCCCCTACCAGTATTCGGTCAGGGCGCATACGCAAGGTCGTTTTTAGGAGCTGGGTCATCGATACATCTAATGTGGTGTGATATTGAACAAAATTTTCAGCGGCGCATTGGATTTCACCGGTATCTTCAATAATGAAAATGCGCTCCAACGGATCATGGTTGACCATTTCATTGATAATTGCATTGGCCAGGGTTGTCTTGCCAGAACCCGTGCCGCCAACCACCAGGATGTTGCGGTGCTCTGCAATGGCAGATTTAAGCTTGTGGTATTGCTTCTGCGTCATGATGCTTTGCTCAACGTATTGTTCCAGCGTAAATATCGCAATGGCTTTTTTACGTATTGCAAATGTGGGAGATGTAACGATGGGAGGAAGCTGCCCGGCAAAACGAGAGCCATCGAGCGGGAACTCGCCTTCAATAATGGGTTTGAGTTTGGTAACTTCTTTGCTGTGGTATCCAGCGACTGTTTTTATAATCGCTTCGGTTTGGGCCGGTCGCAGTTCGCCGATACAACCCATGGATTCGCCCAATTTCTCCTGCCAGACGCGGCCATCTGCGTTGACCATGATTTCAACGGTCTGGGGATCATTCAATGCTGCGGTTAACCATGTTCCCATATCCCGTGCCAGTTTTACCTTGGCGCGTTCTTTTAAAGTTGATTGGTTAACTTCGCATTCTTGCGACTGCATTTATTTATCCCATTCTATTGTTTCTTAATTAACAATATAACGGTTAAATAATTATAGCAACCAATTTTTATATTATTTGTTTATTCTGGACAACTGCTTTTTGTTTTCTGCATTCCACAAACGGACTTGATAAGCCTGAAACTTGGTGAGTATCGCGCAAGTGTGCACCAATCCTTGTGGCAACACAGATTTGGGTGTGCCTTTCATCAGTTCTTCCATTTCAACTTCAGAGAGATTGGTGTGTTCTAAAAGGATAGGAAGCGGTGTTTCTAAGGCATTGGCTATCGCCTCCATAATCCTTAATGACGGGTTGGCCTTATCTTTTGTTAAATCAGACAAGAAAGATAGCGAGACATCGGCTTTTTTAGCTCACTCTATTTTAGTCATGCCTAATTCATCCAGAATTCGCACAACATTCGTTAGAAAAATTTGGTTATACAAATCTACCGTCTCCTCAATTTTGTTTCTAT
>JBKJQT010000132.1:0-7269 GCA_046593855.1 Candidatus Nitrotoga sp.
GTGATGCAGTTTATACCAATAAAATTGGTGGAATAAATTCCCAGTTACCCTTTTCCGAACTTAGATAGGATCGACGTTGTTCGGGGCAACTGCTTTGACCCGTTCCAGTACCGCTGCGAAGAAGGCATCGGTACTGTGCAGTTGTGGCAACAGTTGTAGACACTCTTCCGCTTCCAGCGGGATTTTTTGCTGTGCGAGAATTTCTCCTGCAGGACGTAGTATGAACTCTGGATGGTCGGCAAGAAATGCATCGACTATGGCGCGGTTTTCCTGGGGCAAAAAACTACAGGTGGTATAAACCAGGCGGCCGCCGGGTTTGAGCAACTTGCTGGCTGAGGCCAGGATAGAGGCTTGCAATTGGGTGAATTCAGTCACGCTTTGGGACGATTGGCGGAATTTGATGTCCGGATTGCGGCGTAGCGTGCCCAATCCGCTGCACGGCGCGTCCACAAGAACGCGGTCGATCTTGCCAGCCAGACGTTTTATTTTGCTGTCGTTTTCATGTGCTATGAGTTGCGGGTGCAGGTTGCTAAGCCCCGAACGTTTCAGACGTGGCTTGAGGTTGGCCAGTCGTTTTTCAGATACGTCCAGGGCATACAGCCTGCCCTGAGACTGCATCATGGCGCCTAGCATGAGTGCTTTGCCGCCTGCGCCGGCGCAAAAATCCACAACCATGTCATTGCGCTTAGGTGCGAGAAGAAATCCAAGCAGTTGGCTGCCTTCGTCCTGCACTTCTATTTTTCCACCGAGGAACAGCGGATGCTTGGTGAGTGATGGCTTGTCCTTGAGGCGGATGCCGATGGGGGAGTAAGGCGTGGCTTGCGCGTCCATCCCGTCTGCCTGCAAGGCTTGCAACACCTCGTCACGCGTGGCGAGCAGGGTATTGACGCGTAAATCCAGTGCGGCCTGTTGCTGCATGGAGCGACCCAGTATGAGGATGGCTTCATCCGTCATTGTGATTTGCAGCTGCTCGACCAACCATTCTGGCAGTTCAGCCTGCACCGACAAAGATAATTCGGCAAGATTGATGGCTTTCACTTGCCCCAGCCAATCGGCCTCATCGCGTTTCAGAAGCGGGGTGAGTTCACGCAGGTTATAGCCGCTGAATTTGATCCAATAAGCCAGCGCGATGCGGCGCGGCGTGGCCTGACTGGCGCAGGCATGTTCCAAAAACAGGCGGTGACGCAACACGCCGAACACAGTTTCTGCTACCAGCGCACGTTCGTTGGAGCCTATACGCTCGCGCTGAAAAAAGTGGCGCAGCATAGCGTCGGCAGGATGTTCCAGAGGCAGGATGCTGCGCAGGGCTTGGATAACGAGGTCTAGGCGATATTCGGTTAGTAGCATGGTTTTATTATTAGGATAAAAGTATGGATGCGGTGATGGAAGCGATCACAGGAATGGAGGTGAAGTTTACAGGACAGGACTTCATGACTTCTGCATTTCTTATTCGTCCGCGACACGGATGTCAGAAATCACAACTTCCAAGATCATTCCGCCGGAACGTTTAATCTGGCGAAACTTGATTGGCAGTAGACGATATTCCAGCCCGAGCCAGACTTCCATACCGTCGCCATTTTGGCTATGCAGCCTGCGTAAAGGCAATGCGCGCAACTTGCCCATTGGGGTGATGACTTCCTCTTCTGCACCGATTTCAAGCTTATATTTTTCAAGTTTTTTGCCAGTGGTGATAGCAATCGATACAATTTTATTGTGCAAGGGAAGTTGTGAAAGTTGATATAAAAAGCTCAGGATATCTTGGGCATCTGGAGGCAACTCAGTTTCACCGCCGTGAGAAAAATGCAATTTATTTCTCGTCCAGTTGAAGGCGACATCCATTTTTTGTTTGCCGCTAGATACATTTTGTTCTTCTTCGTAGCCTTCGGGCTGCAGCCCGAAGTTGCCAGCCTTGCCGTGGCTGGTTTGAATGAGTTGGTAGCTTTTAAACACCCGGGCTATCCCGGTTGATTTCGTTTCCGCATTCAGGACATATTTATCTTCACTAATTTCAAGCCGGTGGGTGATCTCGCCTAGCTGGAAATTGTTCTGGCCATAGTAGACGACAAACTTTAGCTGTGCGTGTTTGGGCAATGGGTGAGATGCCACTGGTTCTTCTGTCTTGGCTACAGCAGATGCCGCTTCAATAGTAGGTATTGTTTCCGGTTTGGGAGTGGCTGCTACGGCAGATACTGTTTCTATAGCAGGTATTGATGCTGGTTTGGGGGTGGCTGCTACGGCAGATGCTGCTTCTAAAGCAGGTATGGATGCTGGTTCGGGGATGGTTGCTACAGCGGATGATGCTTCCATTGCGGGTATTAATTCCGGTTCGGGAGTGGCTGCTACAGCAGATGGTGCTTCTATAACAGGCATTGATGCCCGTTCTGGTATGGTCGTTACTGTGCGGTTAGTTTCGGTTGGCGGGGTTGCAGGTTCCACTTCTGGCAGGGACACGTCGGCTTGCGGTGGCATCGCTTCGAGTTTAGCGCTAAGCGGTGGCAGTAGCACCTCGCTATTCGGCAACTCTACATGAAAAAGCCATAGTGCTGCACCATGCAGTAGCACGGAAAGCGCGATGGCAAGGGTGATGCGGCTGGTGGGCGTGCCAGAATTCATTTCATAAATAGCCCAGAATGATTGCTACTCAAAGCTTATTTGGGTCAACACCTGCGTAAATTTGTCACCGCCGGACTCAGTGATGGTCATTTTGTAAGGAAAATTGCCATGTTCTGTTGCCAGCCAGATTTCAGTTCGATTCCCACCGTCTTGCTGCGGGCTGGCGACGTACAATGCCTTGAATGTACCGAGCGGAGTCGTCATGTTTTGGTCGGGCGTAATGCGATAACTGTATTCATCTACTTTACTGCCATTAGTCATGTTGAAGTTGAGCTCGGTGGCATTTTGTAGGGGTGCGAACATGAACTGGTACATTGCGCTTAAACGGTCTTGAGTTCCAGCTGATAGCGCTAGCGTGCGTTTCCCGGTGCGGTCGGTCAGCGTGATGTGTTTAGTCTTCCAGTCAAAGTCGGCACGCGTATTTCGCTCGGTATCGAGTTTGCGTTCCTGAATATAAGTGAGTGGGCGTAAGCCCTTCGCTGTCAGGGTACCTTCGCTGGTGACGCGGATGACTTCTGGCTTGAACATGGCGAGCAAGCCGATTGCTTTGGTTACGCTCTCGATATGGTAGCCGCCCTGCTTGCGGGTATAGGTTTCTGTCATGGTCGCGACTTTAATATTGCCTTTTAGTACATCGTAATGGGCGTCAACAATGGTGAACTGTACCGGCAAGGAGGGAGTAGCAGCGAAGAGTGCCTGCGGTGCAGTGCTAACAAGTAATAGCAAGCCGACTAGATAAATGATGTTCCGCATTACCTTATCCTATTTCCGGAGAGATTAGTGCGCAACCGGGCTGTTCCAGACGTTTCATTTGCACCTTGCCTTCCGCACTCAGGCGGATGTCGTCGTTGCAGAACCAACGGATAGCCTGCGGAAAAATGCGATGTTCTTGATGTAAAACACGTGCCGCCAAGGTTGCCGTGGTGTCGTCCATGAGTACCGACACTGCGGCCTGGATGATGATGGGACCGTGATCGACGTCGCTGGTGACAAAATGCACGGTGCAGCCATGGATCTTCACGCCGTCCTGAAGCGCGCGCGCATGAGTATTCAGGCCACTATATGCGGGCAACAGTGAGGGGTGAATGTTAATAAGTTTGTTTTGATAACGTGCCACGAACTGAGGGGTGAGAATGCGCATGAAGCCGGCAAGCACGATAAGATCAGGCTGGTAGTCGTCTATGCAGTTGGCTAGCTCGGAATCGAAAGATTCGCGGTCTGGATGGCTGTGATGCGTCACGACTCGCGTTGTAATCCCATGCTTTTTGGCAATTTCCAATCCTGGAGCAGCGGCACGGTTGCTAATAACCGCTGCTACCCGGCAGGGCAGGTCTGCTTCCAGCAGCGCACGCAAATTACTGCCAAGGCCGGAAATCAGAATAACGATGGACTTCATTGTTACATTAAACAGATTCGGGTTTGTGTTTCATCGCCAATCCGCGCTTCAATCGTACCTATGCGCCATACAGTTTCTCCAGCGGCTTCAAGCTGGGCGGTTGCGTCTGCTGCGTCATTCTGATCCACGATAACCACCATGCCGATGCCGCAGTTGAAGGTGCGGTACATTTCTTGTTGAGCTACGTTGCCGTGTTCTCGGAGCCATTCGAACAGCTTGGGCGTGCGCCAGGCGAGTCCGTCAATCACGGCGGTGACGTTGGAAGGCAACACACGCGGCACATTTTCAAGCAGACCACCGCCAGTGATGTGCGCCATACCTTTTATCTGAAGGGTTTGCATCAGCGCCAGCAATGGTTTCACATAGATTCGCGTGGGCGCCATAATGCAATCAGCCAGCGTGCGCTCACTATCAAATTTAGCATTGAGGTCGGGCTGGCTGCGCTCGATGATTTTACGTATCAGCGAATAACCATTGGAGTGCGCGCCGTTGGAGGCGAGTCCCAGCACTGTGTCGCCAGGCCGAATGTCAGCGCCGGTGATTATGTTGGCTTTTTCTACTACACCCACAGCAAAACCGGCAAGGTCATACTCGCCCACCGGATACATGCCCGGCATTTCAGCGGTCTCGCCACCGATGAGCGCGCAACCAGCCAGTTCGCATCCTGCCGCTATGCCCTTAATGACTTCGGTAGCAGCATCCACATCCAGCTTGCCACAGGCGAAATAATCGAGGAAAAATAGCGGCTCTGCTCCCTGCACCAAAATGTCGTTGACGCTCATCCCAACCAAGTCGATGCCAACTGTATCGTGACGATTCAATTCGAATGCTAATTTTAATTTGGTACCCACGCCATCAGTGCCCGACACCAGCACCGGCTCGCGGTATTTTTTAGAAATTTCGACTAATCCGCCAAAGCCGCCTATGCCACTCAAAACTTCAGGGCGCATCGTGCGTTTTGCGAATGGTTTAATGTTTTCCACCAGACGGTCACCTGCGGCTATGTCTACGCCGGCGTCGCGGTAGGAAAGGGTATCAGGTAAGCTCAAGTTGAGTTCTCGCTTTCTTCGGGATACAGTGAAGGCTATTTGTTAGCGATATTTTACCCCAAATGACCATTCAACGCTTCGCCGCACTGCAAGGGGGTGCGCTTGCTTGCTGCGGGACGCTTCCTGTGTTGGTAGCATTGTTGATCGGATTGCGCCCATACCCAAGACATGGTAACTATCCCTATCCGTGTATCGTGATTCATTTTTTATGACGCAATTATTATTAAATATCACTCCGGACTGGTTGCCTACGCTCAATAATTTCGTACCGGGTCGCAATATTGAGTTGCTCTCGGCATTGCAACACGCATTGGCAGGAACCTCGCATGAGCGGTGTTTCTACCTATGGGGCGAGGTGGGCTGTGGCAAGAGCCATCTTATGCAGGCAGCGGTGTTGCAGGCACGCTCATTGGGACAGGCCGCAGTCTTTGCTCGTGTCGCTGTACCGGATTTGGTTCCAGTGATTGCGGTAGATGATGTTGAGTTGCTAGATGCAGCTGCGCAGATTGCGTTGTTCGCCCTTTATAATAGGGTGCGCGAAAGTGGCGGCATGTTGCTGGTTAGCGGTGTATCTGCGCCGGCCCATTTAAACTTGCGCGATGATCTGCGCACCCGGTTGGGGTGGGGATTAATATACCAAGTGCATGCGCTGAATGATGCAGAAAAGGCGCAAGCATTAGAACAGCATGGACAAGCGCGCGGCTTTATATTGCCGCGCGACGTGACGCAATATTTGTTGCGTCACGGACGGCGCGATATGCCCGCGCTGCTCGGGCTGATGGATGCACTGGACGCGCAGTGTTTGCGTTTGCAGCGTGCGCCCTCGGTACCATTGCTGAAAGAAGTGATGCAAACTTTTAACCTGGAGTCTGTGTGAACCTTGCGCTATTTGATTTAGACAATACTTTGCTGAACGGTGACAGTGATTTCGAGTGGGCTCAATTTCTCATCGAACAGGGCGTGCTCGATCGCGAACTGTTTGAGGCGAAGAACTTGGCTTTTTATGAGCAATACAAAGCGGGTACGCTGGATATTTATGAGTTCCTCGATTTCCAGTTGAAACCTTTGGCGCGTCATACGCGCAAGGTATTAAATGGCTGGCGTGACGACTTCATGCAGTACAAGGTGCGCGGCATGATGTCCGTGCCTGCGCAAGACCTCGTAGCAAGGCACCGTGCGGCAGAGGACGTATGTGTCATCATTACTGCCACTAATAGTTTTGTGACCTCGCCGATTGCGCGCGAATTCGGCGTGGAACATTTGATTGCTACCGAGCCGGAAGAGAAGGACGGTGAGTTCACCGGGCGTGTATCTGGTGTGCCGTGCTTTCGCGAAGGCAAGATTACCCGGTTGGAAAACTGGTTGGCGCAACGAGGATGGGGGTGGGATAGTTTTGCCGATAGTTTTTTTTACAGCGATTCTTTGAACGACCTGCCATTACTGGCGAAAGTGAACAATCCAGTAGCGGTCGATCCGGATGCAACTTTACGCAAGCATGCAGAACAGCATGGCTGGCGTATTTTGACTTTGCGTTGAGGGCTGGTGGAATATGGTAAGCAGACTCTAATCAATACGTTGCGTTCTGTTATGGAAACGCATTATTTGAATTGATGGAAATGCAATGAAAATATGCAATTTAAAGATGCGAATGAAAAGATGCTGCAAGGCATTGAGCAAAAATAATATATAAGCACATGACTGAAGGATTAACTGATCAATTATGCCTAAAAAAGCGCACGTTAAACCGTGCGTTTTTTATTGATTGCTGATGTCAAATAAATAATGTCCCCACGAGTCCTTTTTTCCGTGCTGCTATGCACAGTTCCGCTGAGTCTAGGCTTTGGCCTGATGAACGGCTCCTTGCCACTTGCACCGATTGAGGTGTGGTACGCTTTGCTGGGCAATAACGAGGACACTGCAACAGAGGTGTTATGGCAGTTGCGCTTGCCGCGTGTACTGGCAGCATTTGTCTGTGGCGGATTGCTAGCTTTGTCCGGTGTGCTGTTGCAGGCACTGCTGCGTAATCCGCTGGCAGATCCTTATATCCTTGGTATTTCCGGCGGCGCGGCGGTGGGTGCGCTGGCCGCAATGTTGCTTGGCGCGGGTTTGGCTACCACGCAGTTATCGTCGTTTATGGGTGCATTGCTGGCTATAGTCGCGGTATTTGGTTTGGGCTTTCGACATGGCGGTAGATGTTTCGTTCGCCATGTC
>JBKJQT010000182.1:0-6709 GCA_046593855.1 Candidatus Nitrotoga sp.
ATCACGGCGAAACACTGGGCGCATTGTCAGTGACCGATGTTGCACTATTCAAGGGTGCATATAGTGCCTTGGTCAAACAGAATGCCACAGTATTAAGCCCTGACTGGCGCAATGCAGAACCTGGAGAGAGCGCACGAGACTATGCTGTACGTTGTGTTGTGCAGCTTGAAACACATTTGCAGCAGCATCATCGCAATATTGCCGCTTTCATTATCGAACCGCTAGTGCAGGGGGCTGCGGGCATGGTTATGTATCACCCGGTTTATTTAACTCGTGTGCGCGAGTTATGCGATCAATATGATGTGCATTTCATTGCCGATGAAATTGCAGTGGGGATGGGACGGACGGGAACGATGTTTGCCTGTGAGCAGGCAGAAAAGTCCCTTAGCCGGGATAGTACAGAAGAGGGTATTTCGCCGGATTTCCTGTGTTTGTCCAAGGGTCTAAGCGGTGGCTATCTGCCGCTATCCGTGGTGATGACCACGGATACTATCTATCAAGCATTTTATGCTGATAAGGTGACGCGTGGTTTTTTACATTCACATTCTTATACTGGCAATCCGTTGGCCTGCCGCGCGGCATTGGCTACCTTGGAAATCTTTGAGCAAGATGATGTTATCGTAACCAACCGCAACAAAGCCATTTATCTTAACCGCATTGCAGAACCCTTACGTAACCACCCCCGTGTAAAAAATTTCCGTAACACTGGCATGATCTGGGCATTTGAGGTGGATAGCTTGCATGACGATTTCGCGCAACGCTGCTTCAGCCTCGCGCTGGAGAAAGAATTGCTGCTGAGGCCGATGGGCAACACGATATATTTCATGCCACCCTATATCATCAGTGAAACTGAAATGGACATGCTGGTTGAACATACATTGGCACTCATTGCGGCGATCGCCTAATTTAACCAAGGCAGCGCAATTCAAACTCGTCATTCCCGCAAAAGCGCGAATGACGGGAGTAGAGAGGTATTCATGAAGCTGCTTCACAAACTGCTACTTATCTTTTTCCTCATCCCCAGTTCTCACGCCGCCACGTTGCCGCCGCCAGTGGTGAAAGCGCTGCAAGTGGCGCGCATTCCGCTTGGCAGTATCGGCGTGGAGGTACGCGAGGTAAATGCGCGCACGCCGCTCATTAGTGTGAATGCGAAGCAGTCGATGAGTCCTGCCTCAACCATGAAACTGCTCACCACCTACGCCGGGTTGGAATTGCTAGGCCCGTCGTATAGCTGGAAGACCGAGGCATATCTCGACGGCAAGCTGGAACAAGATGTGTTGCACGGTGACCTGATCCTGAAGGGTTACGGCGATCCCAAACTGACGCTGGAGCAATTATGGCTGTGGCTAAATGAGCTGCGTAGTCGCGGTCTGCGTGAAATCCGCGGCGATCTGGTGCTGGACCGTAGTGTATTCCAGCTCGCTCCGCACGATCCCGCGGAATTCGATAATGAGCCGATGCGTCCCTACAACACGGGACCGGACGCGTTGTTGCTTAATTTTAACTCTGTGCGCCTGCGTTTTATTCCAGAGGGCGAAAAAATCAAGATTATCAGCATGCCGGAACTTGCTGGCATCAGGCTGGACAACCGCGTTACGGCAGCAACTGTACAAGGAAATTGCAGCGACTGGAATGATGCGCTGTCCATGCAATTGCAAGGCGATATTCTACGTGTGCAAGGTGTTTTTCCGGCCCAGTGCGGTGAGCGTGAACGACATGTCAGACTGCTGTCCCACCCAAGCTATCTGTATGCCGTGTTTCGTGCGTTGTGGCAGGAGATGGGGGGGCTGCTGCAGGGTACATTGCGTGAGGGTACAGTTCCAAGTAGCGCGATTCTGTTTGCTACACATCATTCCGCGCCATTGGCTGAATTGATTCGCGACATTAACAAATTCAGCAACAATGTCATGGCACGTCAACTTTTTTTAAGCTTGGGCGGGACTGTCGAAACTCCCGCCAGTTTCACCCACAGCGAACGCACTATACGTAATTGGCTGACACAAAAAAAACTGTACTTCCCTGAACTGATACTGGAAAACGGTGCCGGACTTTCGCGTCGGGAACGGATCAGTCCGCGCAGCCTGGCATTGTTGTTGCGTAGTGCGCAGCGCAGCCCGTTTTCAACGGAATTCGAGGCCTCCTTACCTATCGTCGGGGTTGATGGCACCTTTAAAAAACGCCTCACGGACAGCGAAGCTGCCAACCACGCTCATCTAAAAACCGGTTCGCTGGAGGGTGTGCAAGCCATTGCCGGTTATGTGCAATCCCGCAGCGGAAAGCAATGGGTTTTGGTTTTTTTAATCAACCATCCAAATGCCGCAGCAGGGCAGCAGGCACAAAATGCCCTAATCGAGTGGGTACAACGACGATATTGAAGAAATTTGATGTAGCATTTTTAATTCTGGCTGAACTCCCATTAATATTTGAGGCGCCGAGATGGTTAAATCAGGAAGAGCTGAGAGGGCTATGTCAAATTGACATTATGCTGGCTGCTATAATCTACGTCCCCATTATTCAACTTACGCGATTAATATGCATACGCTCATCTGCGGCTCCTTAGCTTACGACACCATCATGGTGTTTAACGACCAGTTCAAAAAACACATCTTGCCTGAGCAGATACACATCTTGAATGTCTCCTTTCTGGTGCCGGAGATGCGTCGGGAGTTTGGCGGTTGTGCAGGGAACATTGCCTATAATTTGAAACTACTCGGTGGCAATCCGCTGATCATGGCGACGGTAGGTGATGATTTCGGCCCTTACACCTCACGCCTGGAAAAATTAGGCTTATCGCAACAATACATTCGTCATGTACCGGACAGTTTCACTGGCCAAGCTTTTATCACAACCGATTTGGATGATAATCAGATTACTGCCTTTCATCCTGGTGCGATGGGGTTTTCTGAACAGAACCATGCATACGATGCCAAGGACGTCACACTCGGCATCGTATCACCAGACGGGCGAGCAGGCATGTTGCAGCACGCGCAGGAATTCCATGCGGCGGGCATTCCCTTCGTGTTCGATCCGGGTCAAGGTATGCCGATGTTTAGTAGTGATGAATTGTTGAACTTCGTCAAGCAGGCGGATTACGTGACGGTGAATGATTACGAGGCCAAACTATTGCAGGATAAAACTGGAAAAAAAATTGAAGAACTCAGCAAGCTGACACAGGCTTTCATCGTAACCCTCGGTGCACAAGGATCTCTCATTTATGCGGATGGCAAGGAAGTACGCATCCCAACACCCATGGCTGAGACGTTGCTCGACCCCACTGGCTGTGGTGATGCTTATCGTGCAGGTTTGCTTCACGGTATTCAGCAAGGCTGGGATTGGGATACTACCGGACGCCTTGCATCTTTGCTAGGTTCGCTGAAAATCGCCAGCCGTGGCGGACAGAACCACAAACCAACGCGCGACGAGCTCACCACTCTGTTTCAGAAATACTTTGGCTATTCCATTAGCCTATAGCTTCTACAGAGCGATCTTGTTTTTTTCCGTTTGGGACGAAGAGCAAGGATTAAGGTCGGCTGGGTTAGGTGAGCTTTTTAAGTTGGTGGCCGGGTCGACGACATAAATTATTTTATTTGCCTGGCGGCATATAGCCGGAAGGCATTTCCGCACCATCGCCAAAGAAATGGTTTTCCATTTGTTGGGCTAAATATTTGCGAGCATGAGCCTCTGCGAGATTCAAGCGATTTTCGTTAACCAGCATGGTCTGGTGTTTGAGCCACGCGGCCCAAGCTTCTTTCGAAACCTGCTCGAAAATGCGTTGTCCCAACTCGCCAGGATATGGCGCACGCTCTAGTCCTTCTGCCTCGTGGCCCAATTTGATGCAGTGCACCATTCTTGTCATTATTAAGTTCTCCGATTATTTAGGTTAAGGTTTTAATTCTGACATCAATCCCCAAGACCCGCAAAGATTCAACTGCGTTCTATGTACGATTTGATCATAGATTTTTCAAAAATACCTTGGAGCGGCGCTGATAGTTGTAAAGCATTTTTTTCTGCTTAGGCAATTGCCCGATATCCGTTTCTTTGAAGCCCCGTTCAATAAACCAGTGAGCAGTGCGTGTGGTCAATACGAATAGTTTATGTAAGCCTTGTGCCTGGGCCTCGGCCAGGATGTGCTTAAGCAGTACGTCGCCGTAACCTTGTTTGCGGTAGTTGGTTTGTACAGCGAGGCAGGCGAGCTCGGCGGTTCGCTCTTCGACAAAGGGATACAATGCGGCGCAGCCGATGATGCGATGGTCATGTTCCAACACCACGAAGTGCCCAATTTCACGTTCCAGTCGCTCGCGGCCACGTCGTACCAATACGCCTTCAGCTTCCAATGGTTGTAGTAGTTGCAAAATGCCGCCTACGTCATTGATAGTGGCATCACGTAATTTATTGAGTGTGCTTTCTACCACCATGCTGCCGATACCGATATCACTGAACAGTTCTTGTAAAATCGCACCGTCAATATGGCGGCTGATCAGATGCGTGCGTGCTACGCCTGCTTCGCAGGCGTGCACAGCGCATGGTAGGAACAGGGAGACATCTTCTGGCAATTTGCCTTTTTCTGACAAGATGGAATTGACATCGGAGACGGTTAATTCGCGCAGTAAATTACCATGCTTATCCTGCACACCGTCCATTTCCATTAAAAAAATCAGTTTATCTGCGTCGAGCGCGATAGCGGTCCGGGTTGCCACCTCTTCCAGAGTAAGGTTGAACACCTCGCCGGTAGGCGAGTAACCAAGCGGTGAAAGCAAAACTACTTCATTGTGCTCAAGCCGGTCTTTGATTGCTACAACATCTACTTTACGTACGCTGCCAGTATGCAGTAAATCCACACCATGAATTACGCCCATCGGCTGGGCAGTGATAAAGTTGCCGCCCGCAACGCGAATATCAGCGTTAGCCATGGGTGAATTTGCCAAGCCCATCGATAGCAGAGCCTCGATTTCTACTCGCACGCGACCAACCGCTTCTTTTACGCATTGCATGGTTTCTGAATTGGTTAGGCGAATACCATGGTGATAGTGATCTTCAAGATTGTTGCGCGATAAATGATGTTCGATTTGTGGACGAGCGCCATGTACTAATACGAGGCGTACTCCTAGGCTGGAAAGTAGGTTAAGGTCGTGGGTCAGCTCGACGAATTTACCATCCGCTACTACTTCACCGCCGAACGCGACCACGAAAGTACGGCCACGAAAGGCGTTGATGTAAGGCGCAACTGAACGAAACCAGGCAACGAATTCGGTGGGAGGTACGGGGCTGTATGGCATGGGTCTTTTTCTGCTAGCGGATTGAGAATGGTAATGGATTGCAGCTTATTAAGTTTAGTCGGTGCATTGATTGATTTTTGAGAGGTATCATGGGCTTTAGCTATCCAAAAACGGATTTTCCAGAGCAGTAGAATCGTGAAAACATTGTTGATCGATATTGCTATTACACATAATCATAGCTGATTAGTTACACGCCTCAGCCATATTTATTCGGACAGTGGCACAGGCTCACGTAGTGAGCCACTTGTGGAGCAATAATGGACGCCTCTAAACAAGGTGAAGCGTCATGGCAATGAACCGGGTTCAGTTTCAAAGGGTCTATCGATGGCTGGGTTTCTGAAGCATTACGGGACGGTGGAACTGTGCCACGCGGCACTGTTAGCATCGCGCTGGCCGGCTGGTTTTGTTTGTCCGCATTGCGCGGAAACCCATCACAGCACCTTCGTCCGCGAAGGCCGGCAGCACTGGCAGTGCCAAGCGTGCCGATACCAGACGACTGTCATCGCGGTACGATCTTCCAAGCGACGAAATTGCCGCTGACGCTCTGGTTTCTGGCAATGCACTTGCTGACCCAGGCGAAGAACAACGTCGCCGCGCTGGAACTCATGCGCCATCTGGGCGTGAGCTACAAGACCGCCTGGCTGATGAAGCTCAAGCTGCTGCAAGTCATGACTGAGCGCGAATCCTCCCGTGTCCTCGAAGGGCGTGTCGAAATTGATGACGCCTATCTGGGCGGCGAACGCCCGGGCAAACGCGGCCGGGGCTCCGAAAACAAGGTCTCCTTCATCGCGGCTGTGCACACTACAGAGGACGGCAAACCGGTCGTAGCTTGCTTCACCCGCATCCCGTTCACCAAGGAAGCCGTCGAAGCCTGGGCCAAGAAGGCGCTGGCGCCTTCCGCCCAAGTGCTGTCCGACGGCTTGGGCTGCTTCCGGGGCGTAACCGCCAGCGGCGCTACGCACTCTGCCATTATTATGAACGGCGGCACCGGACGGGAAGCGGCGCAACATTCGGCTTTCCGCGCCGTGAATACCGTGCTGGGTAACCTGAAAACAGCCATCAATGGAACCTACCATGCTTTCGACTTTCGTAAATACGCCAATCGTTATCTGTCCGAGGTTCAGTACCGTTTCAATCGACGCTTCGATCTTGACACCATCCTCAAACGCCTCGTTCGCGCTACGGTAACTACCGTCCCATGGCCTGAAACTGCTATTCGGACGGCTGAGGCATGTAACTAATCAGGTAACCTTATCCGACTGATAAACAAACAACCTACTCACCATCGTCTGTACCCCGTAACACCTTAAAAATTACATCCGGCATAAAACCTCGCGATTGCATAAAACGTAGCTGCTTGGCCTTTTCCTTAGCACTCTCAGGGGTAATGCCGAACTTTTTTTGCCAGATGCTGAGAGCCGCTTCCAGTTCTG
>JBKJQT010000191.1:0-2731 GCA_046593855.1 Candidatus Nitrotoga sp.
CGTTGCGCGACAAGATAAACATTTGGTACATACTAATAAACCACATTATTGTTGCTGCAACGCTGTAACCAAAGCCGCCAATAAGCGTGAGCCATGCAAAGTTGGGATTCCATTTCGTAAGCCACCACGAGACAACATCTACGATCAAAAAGGCGAAGGGAATGGCAATGGCTGATATTTTCAGCCATTTCGGTACGCCGACTGCAAAGCTAAAAATAAATCCCACAAAAAAGAAAATGAAGCTGATTCCGAATAAGTGGATGTGGGACAATCTGGTCAGAGTTTGAATGCTTGCGCCTTCGTCGATCTTGGCTACCTTTTTGACCTCTTCAAACTTACTAAAATCAGGAATGCCAGGAATTGAACCATGGCACCGCACGCAATTTTGTTTAAAGCTATCCTTGAAGTGTGGCTCCCATTCTGCCTCGGGTGCTCCGTTGCGAACCCATTTAATGATGTCGAGACGTGCTTCCGGCGTACCCATCTCTTTCATAGATCCATTGAGCTTACTTTCCAGCGTGCTCCCGCTCCGGTTTCCATAATAGCTGTACACGATGTCATCCAAGGAAAGTCCCGATTTGCCATCTGCCATGCCGTGTGTCAGCATGATCTGTAGACCAGCCATACATAAGCCCAGCCCAATTGCGAGCAGGTATCCGGAAAAAAGCACTTTGACGGGTGTCGGCAGATTAGGCAGGTTTAACCAAGCAAAATTTGGGGGTATTGATTTCATTTTATTACCTCTTTTCTTTCTTTTTAAATCGGAAAAGAAAAATAGATGCCTAACTTCTATCGGTCAACTTGCAATTACTGGCGATCCTTGTTCTATCTGTTGAAACGCGTGTAGCTCTGATGCAAGTTTGGAATTGGATTTCATCCACCAGGACTATATAAATTCGAAAATAGAATATCATTAAATTATTAGGGGCAGATACTCATGTCACTCGGTTAAGCAAAAAACAGCTTAAATCATGGTGATACCTATGCACCGATAATGAACAGTCCGGCTCAACCTGCGAGAAGAGCGTTCTACATCCAGTACGAAGTGGTGTCGCCGAAGAAGGCTGGAGGAAAGTGCAATATCTGTCTTCATGGTTTTATGACTATTTTTTCTTAACCGAGTGACATGGGCGTCTGACCCCATTTCACTATTTGCATGGCTAAATTGAGCAGGGCATAGCAGCATCGAATTGGGGTGCGCACATAGAGGATGGGGCAGATGGTTATGGTGAGCGGTGAAAAGTTGGACTTCATTTCATTCAACCCAACCTACCGGACTGGGATGACGGACTACTTGCGGACACCGATTGTCACGAGATAATCGCGCGGCATCGCGACCCCAAGTTCGGACTTGAAACCGTCATGATAGGCGATGAAATCACGCTTCAAACCCTCGCGGCGATCCGGGTCAAGAGACGCCGCCAATGCCTTGGTAGGGCCATAGCCACCCACAAACAACTCCCAGACGGCCAGGCCACTTGGCTCGCGCAAGACTGTGGTGCCTGTCTCGAAGCGCAGATCGAAGGCCGAGCCGAGGAGTTGTTGCACGCGCTCCTTGCTACCCCATTCGAATGGCGAAGGTGGTGGTGGTGCGGCTGGTGCTGGCATGTAAGGCTTCATGACCTTGAAAAGGCCAGCAAGAGTTCCATCGGCAGGCCACGTCGTCAATCCAATTCTGCCCCCCTTTTTGCAGACGCGAGCCAACTCGGCGGCGGCAACCTCGGGTTTGTTTACAAACATGACACCGCATGTCGAAATGACAGCGTCAAATCCCTGATCCTCGAAGGGAAGAGCCTCGGCGTCGCCAACTTGAAAATCGATCGTCAGCCGAGCCTCAGCGGCACAAGCCTTGGCGGCCTCGATAAGATCAGCACCCAAGTCAACGCCGATGACGCTGGCCCCTCGAGCAGCAATTCGACGTGCGGCCCAGCCAGTGCCAGTGGCCACGTCAAGTATGCGCTCGCCTGACTTGGGAGCGAGGCGAATGACACAATGCTCTATCGAGTCAGAGATGGTTTGACTGATCCTGTCATAGTTCAGTCCTCCGGCACCCCAGGTCGCGGCTGCCTTAATGTTGTGCGGCTGGATGGTTTGTGAATTCATCATCATTCTTCTTGAGTAAAATTACATCGATTTGAATGTGGCCTAACGTTTGAGTTCAGCGGCGCGCTTTAGCGCGTCCGCTGGAACGATTTGTTGGGCAGCGTTGCTACTATTTTGCTGGGCTCTCAACCGGCACGGCGTTCAACGGTGATTCAAAGGCAATAAAGAGGACACAGGGGGCGGCGCTTGCGCAGAAGCCCTTGTGTGGCCGTTTGGCGGGACCGTACGCATAAGTCCCCGGTTTGAGAACCGCCGTCTTCTGACCGTCATAGGTGACATGAAGCTCGCCTGCTACTAGCACCATGCGCTCTGCCGAAGTGTGCCAATGGAGCGGGATGATCGACTTGCCGGGCACTTTAAAAAACACGTCGAGATTATCTTTTGCAGGGCCGCCGTGAAGTACGGCGATACCGCATCCTTTGGGCAAGAACGGCGGGCATGGCCCCCACTTAAGCTGTGAATCACCGGCAGTCCACGTCACTGCCTGCTCTTCAGCAGGCGCTTGTGCGTGAGCGAACGAGCCGACTAGGCCCAACAAGAACAGCAACGAACAACGTAATAACGTCTGCAATGAGCGGCTAATCAGGGTTTGGTGATACATGGTGATTTCTCCTTTTGGTTGACAGTG
>JBKJQT010000285.1:0-3375 GCA_046593855.1 Candidatus Nitrotoga sp.
GCCCGAATCGAACGCGGCCACAACAGTATAATCCAAGGCTTGTGATAACGTGTCAGCGGTCGCAAAGCCTTCCGCAATGATAATGACCTTGGCACTATTCAAAGCGGCCAGTCCTTGATTATTGTCGTCAACGACATAAAAATTACTCTCTTTTTTGCTGCCTGTCGCAAAAAACTTGGCGCCACTGGGCTGTATTGTTTGCACGCTCCAAATCTTCCCATTGATGTCTTGCGCCGGTAGCAATAAGTCACCGGCGGTTAAAACAATGCTTTCAGGATTATCTTCGCGTAATTGTTTGGATTCCTTATAGTCCTGTCCAATCTTGATGATTGAATCAGCTGGCAAATCATTTGTATTTTGCGGGACCATCTTTAAACCGCCCGGGCGCGCATTTTTGTCCTTTAAATATAAATGTTCGGCCACAGCCACTGGTGCTACTGCAAGCAGCGCAGTGATGGCTTTAGCCACTTTCAGGTGTAGCTCATGCTGTTCGGCTTTCCTTTTTTGTTGTTTGATGGCTGCCTGGGCGACTAATTCGGCCTTTTGCTCATCGGTCAATGAATAGCCTTTGGCTTTCCAATTGGTCTGGACACCACTACGATTATTCATGAAATAACCGGCAGGATGCCCGTCCAGGTGTGCGACATAAAAACCTGATTTTTCACCGGGCTTGTCACCGATAACTTTGATTCTTTGTTTATTGCCATCCATAGTCGGATGATTGCTATCAACGATGCAGCCGTTGGCTCGCAACAAATCGGCAAATTCCACTTCGGGCAATATTGCCGGGGGCTGTTGGGTTACATTTTGAGGCAACCAACGCTGTAATGCCAGAATATCCGCATTATCACCAACGTACCAAGCTTTGACTGCCTTGTCCCAACGCGCCCCGGCTGCCTTGGCCTGATCTTTTTCAGCGTAGGGTACGGCCAGATATTGGCGAGTATTGCTATTATCGGGCTGATTAGCGTTCTGATTTTGTAATATTGAAGCATTCACCGTTGGTTTGCTTTCCATATCCCGCCTCCTTTTTTCAAAGCTTGCATCGTTTTGTATCGCAACAGCCTCAGCCAACGTAACTTGTTCTTTGGCGGCTAGAATGTCTTGATCTGTGCTGCTCGGATCGTACCCAACACGCAATTCATGAGTGCGTGCGAGTTTGACCACTTTCTCATGTTCATTTTTCTCCGCAATCGCATCAATCAGAGAAAGCTTCTCGGCAGCAGTTAATGCATTTAGTTCGTTATCAAAATCTTTCACCCAAACATAAGTCTGGTCATTGAGCTGTGCATAAACGCCCCAGAATTCCGGCTCAACACTCAAATCCTTTGCCGGTGTTACATAGCCATTACCCTTAGCATCGGTTTTTATCACCGATGCCTGTATCCGGACACCTCCGTTCCAATCGGCTGGAATTATAAAACGCAACTTGTCTTGGGCTGTTTCTTCAAATTCAAGATTATCAATGCTGAAATTCCGGTAAAACTTCAATGCATCCGCCACCAGATAAATCGCATCCTGATCCTTAGATGATATGTTTTCTGCGAGCTTATGGATATGCTCGTTATTTTGTTGCGCGATTGTTGCAATGTCTGAAGAGAGACTGGCTGTATAAGTTGCGGCACCCTGTCTGATTTGTTCCACTTTGGCAGCCTCCTGGGCAACCAGTTCCTTTTGTTGCGCAAACGCCAGCACATATTCCTGGATTTTTTCTGCATCGGCCGCAGCACGAAATATTTCCATGGGTTCTTCTTCCAGAGCTTTGATCCATGAGCCGACATAAGCCGCATGTTGTCCTGGATCATGGCCAATACCCAACTCCTGGCCGAGTAACATGCTGGCGATCTCGGCACGAAGTTCTTCTTTTGCGTATCCTTCACTGCCGAATGGATTCGAGAGATCACGATTTAGACGTGACTCGTGACCGCTCCAGTGGCCCAGTTCATGCAAAGCGGTTGCATAGTATCGATCCGGTGTTTCAAACTGGTGCTTGTGGGGTAAATGGATGCTATCCGTCGAAGGCCGGTAAAATGCCCGGTTATGTTCGCCGTGCTGAATCACGGCGTTGGATGCCTGTAATATTTCTTCCGCGCGCTCAATAGGATTCCACTGCGGCGGATCAATGATTAATTCCGGCAAGTTGTCGATTTGCTCACCATTGAACACGGAGGCATAAAACACTCTCGGGCGTTCCAGCTTGACTTGTTCTTTGACGGGTTTGCCTTCACTATCCATAACGGGGCTACCGTTTTCATTATTCTTAAACCGCTCGTCGGTGAATTGCCAGTATTGAATCAGCGTACTCTTTTCACCTTTACGCACCTGTGCACCCTGACTTTCCGCCTGTTTGTAGGTCAACCAGCGGGTGTCAATGTGGGGTTGGCTCATTAACTGCAACGCATTAATGCCCTTGTATCTATTTCCGGTGGTTGGATTGTGAGGCAATCCCGTCAAAGGATCACCCGGTTTCCAGGGTTTCTGCCAGGGTGCTGTCCCCTGCTTGAGCAGTTTAATTAAATTCTCGGCAACTTGTTCATGAAAAGCCTTCTTAATCGTTTTCATTCAGGTATCTCCGATTACCATTGATCTATGGTGCTATCCAATGCATCTTGTTCGGTCAAAGCGTCTTCCCTGAACGCACCCATTCTTTCAGCTTCCAGCGGATCAAACTCAGCTGCAAAACCGGGTGTTTCCATATCAATGAGTTTTTCGTCTATTACCGCATCCATTATTTCCTGATCTTCCATGGAGCCACCCTGCCCTGTTACTTTTTCCTCATTTTCTTGCTTGCTCATTGATTTGCTCCTTCGGTGGATTACGCTGTGCATTTCAAATGCAGATTAAGCACAAAAGCCAGGTGTTTTATTCTTCTTTATCGTTTGCCGAATTTAAGTAATTGTCGAGCCAATCCGCCCATTTGACCGCCTTGACGATCAGATCGGCGCGGTACCTTGAATTAACTTTTGGCGTTCTTGAATGGTAGTTCGCTGCTTTTGTCCAGACATCGCCAGGGTCGTTTTTGATATGTTGGCGCACACGCCAGGCGGCCAGATCGTAGGCATAACAGCCAGCTTCTGCCACATGGTCGGTCGTGATGCCGTATTTAGATAAATCCTTCAGGTATGTGGTATTGAACTGCATTGCACCCACATCATGCGTGCCATTGCTATTACGTACCCATTGACCGGGCTTGCCGCCTTCTTTTTCTGCAATGGCTAACAGGATATTGGCCGGAATTTCATACTTGACGGCGGCAGTAATTGAACACACTACCCGCTCTTGCATGTCCGGCGGCAGCTCAATCATTACCGGATCCTAATAAGTCCGTGGTTGCGATGGGTAATTTATCGGCTGCTGCTGTGGAAGCTGGGATGG
>JBKJQT010000079.1:0-2813 GCA_046593855.1 Candidatus Nitrotoga sp.
AATTGACGCTGGAGCAGATGCGGCCAGCCGGACTGGGGGCGTTATATGATGCATTCGAACGCCTCAAACACAAACTGGAAGCCGAAGGATTGTTCGATGCTGCACGAAAACGACCGCTACCGTCCTTCCCTGCACAAATTGGCATTATCACTTCGCCGCAGGCAGCAGCGTTACGGGATGTGTTGATTACTTTGGCCAAGCGTATGCCAAGTATTTCTATCGTGCTGTATCCCACACTGGTACAAGGGGAGGGAGCGGCGCAAAAAATCGCGCAAGCCATTCGATTGGCTAATGAGCGCGCGGAGTGCGACGTACTGATGCTATGTCGTGGTGGCGGCAGTATCGAGGATTTGTGGGCATTTAACGAAGAAATAGTAGTGCGTTCCATCGTCGCCAGCCGCATTCCTGTGGTGAGTGGCATCGGGCACGAAACTGATGTTACCATCGCTGATTTTGTTGTTGATCAGCGTGCTGCTACACCCACTGCAGCAGCGCAACTGGTTGTGCCGGAACGGGAAGCATTATTGCAACGCGTGTACCATTTGGCACAGCGATTAGCACATGGCAAGCAGCGCCAATTCGAACGTGTGATGCAGCAGCTCGACTACTTACAGCGGCGCTTGGTGCATCCTGCACAGCGAGTACAGCAACAAACTCAGCATCTTAACCATCTGCAGAGACGCTTGGAGACCGTGCTAGCTCACATGTTACAGCGCCAACAATGGCATTGGCAGTCTTTGCAGCGGCGTTTACATACGGTGTGTCCAAACATTGAGCAGCTTAGTGCGGGGCAGACGATTTTGGCGCGCAACCTGCTGGAAGTCATGCGGCGCACACTGGAAAGTTACGATGCGCGTCTAGGTAACTTACAGCAACATCTCGACCATCTCGATCCGCAGAAGGTGCTGGCGCGCGGCTACAGCATGGTGCGTGATACGCGTGGCACGATTATTTTAGACAGCGCTGTTTTACCTTTAGGCGCGCGCCTTAATATCACCTTCGCGCATAGTTGGGCGCGTGTAGAATTAAAAGAGAAGGGGGAAGTATTTCCCAGTCTAGACGTGAGTGTGAACGAGAGATAGGGATACTGAATTGTTATAGCTCAGAGGATTTGACGTTGGAGAAAGCGGGCATTGTTAATTCACTGGCTTGATGCAATAGCTCCGGGTTGATCAAATAGAAGGTTTTAGAGTAGAATTGCGGATCTTTTGCAAACTAGTTGGGGAAATAGCTATGGCTCGCGTCTGTCAAGTAACGGGGAAACGCCCGATGGTGGGAAATAATGTCTCTCACGCCAATAATAAAACAAAGCGTCGTTTCCTGCCAAATTTGCAGCGTCGTCGTTTGTGGGTTGAAACTGAAAATCGCTGGGTATCCTTGCGCCTTACCAATGCCGGGTTGCGTACCATTGACAAGAATGGTATCGATGCGGTGTTGCTTGAAATGCGTGCGCGCGGCGAAAACGTTTAGGAGTAACAAAATGCGTGAAAAAATCAAGCTTGAATCCAGCGCCGGTACTGGTCATTTCTATACAACGGACAAAAATAAGCGTACTACGCCGGAAAAGCTTGAGATCAAGAAATTTGATCCAGTGGTGCGCAAACATGTGATGTACAAGGAAACCAAGCTGAAGTAGGCTATTTGCTTTGTGTGAATCCATTAAAAAACCCGCTTAAGCGGGTTTTTTGTTTCGGCAAACAAAATAAATATGCTAAGCGTAGCACCGCAGTCGTTGAGAAAATTCCTGTAACGCCGCAATCCCGCTATTTTCAGCTCGATGACACCAATCTTCCAACTGCTTTACTAATTGCTCCTTGGTAGCCGTAGAGCTTTGCCAGATGGCGGCCAGCTCTTGGCGTAGGGTATAGGTTGTCCGTAGGATACCGCTGGCTTTAATCACCACACTGAGTTTAGTTTTTTGTTGTTCTGTCAAAACGTTTTCATCCAAGTGTAGCCAATGCTTGATACGTGCTACATCAATTTTATCCAAGGCTTGAAGTTTGAGCCGAACTATTTCCGTCGAGTAGGTTTTTTTAAGTAATTGTGCATATCTGGCTGTGACTTCGTAACGGTTGGCGATAACGGCGTGCAGAGTCTCCATGTCACATGAAGTCTTGGCTTGGTTCAGGCGTACTCGCGGGGCACGTCTCTTAACTTGTGCTAGACCGAGCGTTTCTATTACTCGGATGTAGAACCAACCGATGTCGATTTCATACCACTTGTTGGAAAGTTTAGCGGAGGAAGCATAAGCGTGGTGGTTGTTGTGCAGCTCTTCACCGCCGATGAAGATACCCCACGGCACGATGTTGGTGGAAGCGTCCGCCGTCTGAAAGTTGCGATAACCCCAGTAGTGCCCAATGCCGTTGACAATACCGGCAGCATTAATAGGTATCCATGCCATTTGCACGGCCCAGATGGTTAGGCCAAGTGGGCCAAACAAAAGTACGTTGATGATCAGCATCAGCGTGATGCCGAGCTCGCTACGTTTGCTGTAAATATTGTTTTCCAGCCAGTCGTTCGGTGTGCCGTGGCCGTATTTGTCTAGTGTTTCCTGATTCTGGGCTTCTTTGCGGTAGAGAGCGGCGCCTTCCAATAGCACTTTTTTGATGCCCAGCATAACTGGGCTATGGGGATCATCCTCTGTCTCGCATTTAGCATGGTGTTTGCGGTGGATGGCAACCCATTCTTTTGTGATGATAGCGGTGGTTAGCCATAACCAAAAACGGAAAAAATGACTGGGAACAGCATGCAGATTCAGTGCGCGATGCGCCTGATGGCGGTGCAAAAAAATGGTAACAGATGCGATGGTAATA
>JBKJQT010000270.1:0-9725 GCA_046593855.1 Candidatus Nitrotoga sp.
GATTTTGTGTCAACTCATCCAGCAAAATCAACAGTTCGCGCGCGATGCTCCATAGATCAGCATCAGCAAACCAGCGCCTCGCGCGCAGTGCCTGATACAAAGTGGTGATACGGCAAGTGTCAGGAATAACAGATAGTGCAAGGGGAATGGACTGCACCCAATCATCGAGCGTTACCATCTGCGGCAATAAAATTGCAGGCAGGTTGGCTACACGTGACAAACTTTGCGCCAATGGTTGCAATACATGGTAATTGGGCAACAAAACCCTGGCACGGCGCAGATCAGGTATTTCGTGGGAGTGCTGCGTCAGAATGACGCGTGCAACAGAATCAAAAAAAACAGTGGCGTTTGATGCATTGCTTTGCGGTATCGGGTTCAACGCTTATTGCCTCTATCGTCATTCCCGCGCAGGCGAACATCATTAATACTTATCGATTGAAAGATAAATCCCACACCCCACTGATGTACTTTGCATATTCATATTCTTCATTACTACTTGCGCGGGAACAAAGAACTACGAGCCTTTAGCGATACCACTGTAACAATAAATAACCCAAAGACGCGCTAACATTTGCAGATCACTAACAACAGCTTCAACACTCAAAAAAACAAATTCTCTCAATGTAGAAAGAAGTATTTCAGCGCATCAGCAGCTTATCCATTCCTGTCAAGCCATCCTCATCCTTCCCATCCTTTGATCCACCAGGATAGTTCCGCTCTTCCTCACCAGGAGCATATTCCTTCTCCAACAGATGCAGCTTGTTCTTCACTTCTTTCCATTCATCTGCATCAGCAGGCGGATCCTTTTTCTCGACGATACACTTCCATACCTTACAAAGCTCTGCATTCAGCGCGCTGAATTGCCGTTGGTCTTCTGGCAAATCATCCTCGGCATAAATTGCATTGACTGGACATTCGGCAACGCACAGCGTGCAATCTATGCATTCATCCGGGTCAATCACCAAACTGTTCGGTCCTTCGTAAAAACAATCCACCGGACAAACCTCAACACAATCAGTATATTTACATTTGATACAAGCTTCGGTAACTACGTAAGTCATGAATTCAAACTCCTATTGAAATATATTTGCCATTTTAAACAAAATACAGGTCAGTGTCAGCAATGGAAATTAGGGTCAGACTCGATTTAATCTACCACCTCACGTTTCGGCCTGCCACGTGGCAGAGGCATTGCCCTTGGCTCCGTCAGTGCCGCCACCTTCGCGCCAAAACGGCTATCGCCCAAAACCCACCCTTTGTTTGTTGCATTACGGATAGCCTCCACATCCGCCTTAGCAACCTGTGCTCGGAACAACTGACGATAAGCAGACTGACGCTCCTCATTCGTGCGACCAAGGCTTTGGTACAGCTCATGCGGAACAATCAATCCCGCCGCATTCCCTTGCCCATTGGCACGATAACTGGACCAAGGATAATCGCCAGGATGCGCCACCATTTCAGCGCGGACAGGGTTCATCTCAATGTAGCGCATACATGTCAGCAGATACCGCTCACTATCAATCAACGTACTTTTATAGCGTCCCTCCCACAATGTCCCTGTGCGCTGATAGGTGAAGTTGAAATATTGCACATAACGTCGCCCAATCGACTGCAAGGTTTTAGATAGGCTGGATTCCGTGGCGGGCGTAACCAACAAGTGCACGTGATTCGTCATTAGCACATAAGCGTGAACGGTGACGGAATGCGTGTCAGCCGCCTCGTGCAGGCAACGTAGATAAAATTGGTAATCGGCATCCGCCGCAAAAATAAGATCGCGGTTATTACCGCGTTGAATAACGTGCAAAGGTTGGTCGGGTAGATATAAGCGGGGAAGACGAGCCATCATGCTTACTGGTTGCTGGGATGGAGTTAGTATATCAAATTAAATCGAGTCTGACCCTAATTTACAACAGCGGTCAACTAGGTGTGCTATGGCAGCCCGGCAAAACGACTAGCCGTAACAGCTAACTACCCTACCAACCCAAGATTCCGGCAGGCACGCCCTCTTCCGACTGAGGCGAAAAAGTCACCCTCCGATTTTCGTTGCCGTCCCCATTGCGGTAGACCAGCTCATTGGTTTCGAAATTGAACTCGGAGTGGAGCGGATCGTTCCACTGGTTGAGGAAGTATTTGTAAAACGGTGCAAAAAACCCCCGCTGCGGATTGCCATGCTGCAGTCCAAACACATACTCCGGTTGGGTCTTAACCTCGTGGCCGTCATGGCAGTACTGGACCCAGACATATTCTCCGGTCACCACCAGCTTCCAAAACGGCGGTTCTTCGTAAAACCTGAGCTTAACCTTTTTTCCTACAACGGCAAGCTTGCGTAGATAGGCAATGCTCATCTCTGTTTCCTGGCGATATGCCTGGAGCATGGCCTCCGGATCATCTAGCGACTGGACCCGGCTAGCGACACCTTTGCCATAGGGGTTTGCCAGCATTACGCGGATTTCATATGCCAGCTCCAGCGTCTTCTGCAACTCGCTGTTTTCCGAGCTAAAGGTGTCGCCGGTTATCGACATGATGTATACGTCACGCGCGCTGGCAATCTTCTTGCGCATATCCCGCTCCTTCCGGCGCGACGCCCAGCCACGCCCCTCCCGTGCATAGACAAGCGATGCAATCTTGTTCATGTGCATGCTGCGCCGTCCGTCCCAGGCAATCTTGGAGATATTGAACAACAGCACCAACACCGTGGCAAAGCCAATTTCCGTGATCATCAGCAATTGCGTGCTCTCTTCAACCTTCGGCCACCAATAAAACAGGATGTATTTCGCCACCACCGGCAGGGAAAACGCGATACCCACCGCCAGCAGAGTAATTACCACATGGGCGAAGGCGTGATGGATGCCCTCAGCAAAACTGTGAAAATGTTTGTTGTGGTCCATGATGCGACCTCCTTTTTTTAAAAAAACATGCATGCCGAAAAACGGCGGCAACTTCAATCGGAAATTAGCGGGTGAAAAGAGGGGTTGAAGCCAACACTTAACGTTTGAATTAAGGGGCGCCGTTAGGCGTTCCGCTAGAATGAGTAGTTAGATTTTTTCATTGCACCCAATATGCAATAAGCTTGACTAACCAATAAATGGTGAACGAAGTGCTAACAAACATAAGACCCAACACAATAAGTGTTATCAGGGTTGTCGGTTGTGCTTTAGGAATAACATCGATTATTTTTGCGTAACCTTTATCTAATTTTGTGTACGAATGAATCTGATTCCAAGTTACCGGCAGCAAGTATAGATATGAAATTCTTACCTGTTCTTTGGGTCAAGGTTAGAGATAACAATCTCAGCCGAGTCCTCTGGGTTCTTTTCAATGGAATATTGTATCGGGGGGGGGAACAGTGAGAATTTCGAGAAGAAAGTTATGACCGAGCCTGACGTTTTTTGCAGTTTTTCATCCAATATTTCTTACAAGTACACTATGGGTGAATACTTGAGTGGCATTTTCACCTTTGAGTTGAAAGGACTAAATGTGTCCAATAAAATAAACCACACGGGGACGTCCATCTGAGTAGGGTCTAGTGATAGCTGCGATTATTGCTGATGATTGGTGTTGATAACTTGGCGATTAACTCAATATCAAAAGTTCATGGCTTTCCAATATCTAACATAGGGTAGACACCCTAAACGCGCCGACAAAGACACCTTCGATGTGTATAAACGGGCACCCATCTTGCCATACCTGTTTTATTGTGGGATGCCATTATTGTACACTCTAATTTTCCAGATGAAAACACCACGATAAAACCTCCAAAATTACTTGATCAAGTCCGCGAGAAGCTATGTGAAGCATTTTAGTATCGCATTGAGTAACTTATGTGGACTAGATTAAACGCTATATTTTTTCACTACAACGTATCTATACATTCCTGCCTGTTTCGTGCTGCAAGTCTTCTTTGGCACAAGCAGTTAATCACGCAAAGCGAATTTTGAATTATTCTTTTTAGAAAAATCCTGAACAAATTACTTGCTTAAACATGCTACCGCTCAATCAGCATGGCATCGCCGTAACTGAAAAAACGATATTGCTGTTCCACCGCATGGCTATAGGCGGCGAGCATTGCGTCCATGCCACCGAAAGCGCATACCAGCATTAGCAGGGTGGATTTGGGTAAATGGAAATTAGTCAGTAAAGCATCCACCACATTAAACTGGTAGCCCGGAGTAATAAAAATACTCGTTTCACCCTCCCCGGCACGTAACTTGCCTTGTTGCGCCGCGCTTTCCAGCGCACGTAAACTGGTAGTGCCCACTGCGATCACCTGCCCGCCCCGCGCCCGAGCTTGCAAAATGGCATCCACCGTTGCTTGTGGAATGACATAACGTTCACTATGCATTACATGATCACAGACATTATCTACACGCACTGGCTGAAAAGTGCCGGCACCGACATGTAAAGTTAGATAGGCAAGTTGCGTACCTTGAGCGCGTAAGGTGGCGAGCATTGCCTCATCGAAATGCAGCCCTGCCGTGGGCGCGGCTACCGAACCGGGCTGACGTGCATATACCGTCTGATACCGCTCTTCGTCCTCGGCATTAGCTGCATGAGTGATATAGGGGGGTAACGGCAACTGCCCGTATTGCTCCAGTAATACCGATACATTTTCTGTGCTGTCGAAATGTAATTTGAAAAATTCTCGCTCGCGCCTCAGCACTGTAACGGTGAGATGGCCTGCCAGTAATAACCGGCTGCCCGGCTTGGGCGCATGGTTGGCACGAATTTGGGCCAGCGCATGGTGTTCGTCGAGAATACGTTCGATCAATACCTCGATTTTGCCGCCACTTTCCTTAACGCCGGGCAGGCGTGCTTTCAGCACGCGCGCGTCGTTCAATACCAGCACATCATGTTCACGCACCAGGGATGGCAAATTGGCAAACATGGCGTCTTCCCTAACCCCCCCGCTTAAACATAATAAACGGCTGGCATCGCGCCGTTCGGGTGGGTGTTGCGCAATCAGGTGCTCGGGTAGTGCGAAGTTAAATTCGTCGGTGAACATCAAATAGTTTGCAACTAATTAGAACGCTTCGTCTTCACGCAGGTAACGCCATTGCCCGCTGGGCAAATCGCCCAGTTTAATTTTGCCGATGCGCACACGCTTTAGCCCGGTAACTTTAAGCCCGACCAGTTCACACATGCGACGAATCTGACGTTTTTTACCTTCGCGCAAAATAAAGCGCAATTGATCATCATTCAGCCAACTCACTCTGGCGGGTTTAAGCATTTCACCGTCCAGTTTGAGGCCATGGTTCAACATGGATAGGCCGTTAGCTGAAATTTTGCCCTGCACACGCACCAGATATTCCTTATCGAGGTCGGAAATTTCTCCTACAAGTTGTTTGGCGATGCGGCCATCCTGAGTCAATACCAGTAAACCCTGTGAATCAATATCCAGCCGGCCCGCAGGCGCGATGCCTTTCAAATGCATAGGGTGAAAAGACAGTGGTGATTGATCGCTGGCAAAGCGTGATAAAGCATTAATCAGGGACACTGCGGGTTTGTGATTGTCTTCCGCCTGCCCGGAAACAACCCCAACAGGCTTGTTCAGCAATATTGTTACGCGCGTTTGTTGTTGTGCTTGGGCGGCGCGATTTAGTGTAATACGCTGGGCGGGATCAATTTTTGTGCCCAACTCAGTTACTTGCTTGCCGTCCACCAACACCCAACCCCGTTCAATATAGCTATCTGCCTCGCGGCGGGAGCACAAGCCCTGTTCGGACATCAGTTTTGAAAGGCGTATTTTTTCCATATTTTTTTGTAATCATGTCCAATGCATAGTAACGATACACTCTTATAGCTACTCCAAAAACGATGTGGGAGCGCTATGCTACACGATTGCAACTCGTATTATCCCTATGGTTGTGCCATTCGCTTTGAGCGCACTTAGATAAAATTAGTAGAATTCATTACGTTCACGTTGGCTATTCAGTAAGGAGAGAATTCTCCTTATCAGGCGAGCGTATAAAAAATATTGACTGCAAAATTTTAAACAGAAACCGTCTGTTTGGAGAAATCCAGACCAGCGACCTGATAAAAACTTTCCAGATCGCTTAAATCATCAAACACCGCTGATGCTCCAGAAAAGTCATGCTTGCTGGTGTAGTGATTAATTGTGATGAAAGTTTTCAATCCAGCGGCCAAGCTGGAGCGCAAACCATTCTCGGAATCTTCCAGCGCTATGCAATCTGCTGCATCGAGTCCCAGCCTCTCCAGCACCCAATAATAAATGTCTGGTGCGGGTTTCTTATGCTGCACGAGGTCGCCATAACCAATGACGTCAAACAGAGCTTCACTATCCGCGCCCAACCCCTGTTGTAGAAGCGTAACGACGTTATTCAGCGAGGTGGTGGTGGCAATGGCAAGCTTCAAACCTGCCTGTTTGGCTTCGGTAATCAGGCGTTTTATATTAGGGCGCAATGGAATGCCACCTTCGCGTAACATCGCGGTGTAATGCGCGGTCTTGACCAAATGGAGGCGTTTCACAAAATCCTCATAATCAGCAGGCTTTTGAAAATCAGGTACATAAGTATTAATAAAATGATTGATTCGTTCTTTGCCACCGGTCACTTTAAGTAACTTGTCATACAGGGCAACATCCCAGTTCCAGTCAAGATGATTTTCCGCGAATGTTCTATTGAACGAGAGGCGGTGCGCCTCTTCGGTATCTGCTAACGTGCCGTCTACATCAAAAATTATAGCTTTAGTTTTCATTCCGAACCTTCCATTAGCGATTTAGCAATACTCATAAAAATTCCACCTTGCAGCTTTATCGAACTCCAAGTCTCCAGAGGCAATTATAAATAATATTGGAGAAGCCATATAATTGGCAAGATCATTCCGGCGGTAATTCTCTGTGAAATTCATTTCTACGTATAGATTCATTATTGCTTTTTGTCTTGGCTTGCTTACCGTTCTAGGCTTTGCACCCTTTTCCCTGTTCCCTCTTGTTATCTTTTCACTAGCTGCACTGTTCTGGCTGTGGCAACAGGCAAATGGGAAACGTGCGGCAGCATGGCTGGGATTTTTCTTTGGTTTTGGTTTATTCAGTGCCGGTATAGGCTGGCTATACATAGCGCAGCATGATTACGGCGACATGCCGCTCTTGCTGGCGCTCTCTACTACCGCTCTGTTCGCTGCATTCTTGGCGCTATTTCCCGCGTTTATTGGTTATGCACAGGCAAGGTTACGAGCTCCTTCTTGGGCGCGCTTGATACTGATAATGCCTGCATTGTGGGTGCTTCTGGAATGGATACGCGGGTTATTGTTCACTGGCTTCCCCTGGCTGACACTGGGTTATTCGCAAGTATCTACTAGCCCCTTGGTGGGATATGCACCAATATTCGGCGTGTACGGTGTATCACTAGCGGTAACGGTAAGTGCAGGATTGCTGGCGCTATGGTGGCAAATGCGTTGGAATGCTCAAGCAAAAGCAGCGCTGGCGGCACTGCTACTTTTGTGGGGTGGCGGTGAGGCACTTCGTACCATAGACTGGACACAGCCTGAAGGCGAACCGTTCAAGGTTGCGTTGTTGCAAGGCAATATCCCACAAGATCTCAAATTCCGCGAAGAGAAACTTATCGACACACTGGAAACCTATCGCCGACTGGTGCTGCAAACCGATGCGCGCTTGATTATTTTACCGGAAACCGCCCTGCCACTGCTACGCCACGATCTGCCGGAAAATTACATGAATATTTTGCGCAAGCAAGCCAGGCAAAACGGTGGCGATATACTTATCGGTACATTTGAAAGTGACAATGAGCTGCATTACAACAGCGTATTCACGCTTGGCACAGCGAATAGCCAAAGCTATCGTAAAAATCATCTGGTGCCATTCGGCGAATTCATCCCATTGCGCCCAGCGTTGGGCTGGATCGTCAACGAAGTACTGAATATTCCCATGTCTGACTTAGCGCGCGGCGGGGAGCGGCAACCGATATTGCGCATAGCGGGTCAACGTGTTGCCGTGCAAATTTGCTACGAAGATGTATTCGGCGAAGAAGTCATTCGTTACCTGCCGGAAGCTAGTTTGCTGGTAAATGTCAGCAACGACGCCTGGTATGGTAAATCGCACGCTGCGATGCAGCACAACCAGATCGCACAAATGCGCGCACTGGAAACAGGACGCATGATGCTGCGCGCCACGAACACGGGCGTAACCTCTATCATCAGGCGCGATGGCAGCATTCAGCAAATGTTGCCACAACATGAGGAAGGTGTACTCACTGGACAGGCACAGGGCCATACTGGCAGCACACCGTATGTACGCTGGGGCAACGCGGCGGTGCTGATTATTTTAATAATGATGCTAGTTTTGGCCAAATTGTTGCAGCAAAGGTCATCCCCTACCCACTTTTAGCACACTCTCTCAAAGTAAGAAGATAAAGGTGAAGGAACACATTGGGGAATTCACAATAAACTGGGTGTGCTACCTTATTTTTTGTGCGGACGGTACTCTGTATTGCGGCATCACCAATAATCTGGAAAAACGTCTGGCTGCGCACAATGCGGGTGAAGCGGCGAAATATACTCGTGGCCGACACCCAGTGCGACTAATGCACGTCGAGCCATGCGCCGACAAATCCGCTGCCTTAAAACGCGAACTACAGATAAAAGAGTTATCGCGTACCGAGAAACAGGCATTGTGCGGAATTATATGAAAATAATCTATGAGGATCACCTAACGCTGTAACTTGTCGTCGAGCATTACTACGTCCGTATATAGCCCATAGGATTAATATCGAAAGGCTTTTTTTGACAGAAACAGATGAAATATATATCATGCCCGCCTTATGTTTGAACGGCAATTTATAGATAGCTTGGACTTTGCTAATAACAACCGGGAGTTACGCGGTGAAATTGCAATGGCTCAGATGCCTCGACTTCAAGATAAACTGGTTGTTCTTGATGTTGGTTTTGAACACGATCACAAAGAAGACGTTAACTACATCCTGCGCGGTTTTCGTGACAGAAATGACAAGCCAATGTTGGAAGTAAAACTGGACGGACTCTGCCAACTGCGGTGTCAGCGATGTTTACAGGGCTTAATTTATCCATTGAAGCTGGCTTCCCAATTACTTTTGGTGAAAAACTGGGATGAATCCTCTGTTGAGGAAGATGAGGTAGATAGCATTTTAGTTGATAGTCATTTGGACGTATTTTCCTTGTTTGAGGAAGAGATATTACTGAATCTGCCATTTGCACCGAGACATCCTGTAGGCATTTGTCGACCTGTGAAAGAAGGATATGTAGTGGAAGAAACAGATCGGATAGATAAAAACCCGTTTGCCGTTCAGTCCGAGTTGAAATTCAAGTAGTTTTTTATTATAGGTTTTGCAAGGAGTTAATATGGCTGTTCAACAGAATAAAAAATCCCCATCCAAGCGTGGCATGCACCGCTCGCACGATTTTCTGGTTAGCCCGGCGCTGGCGGTTGAACCTTCCACTGGTGAACAACATCTGCGTCACCACATCAGTCCAACTGGCTATTATCGTGGCAAAAGAGTTGTCAAAATAAAAGGCGACTAATCACATCTTGCGGTAGCGGATACGCACCAAATGAAAGGGTGCAGACGCGTTTATGTATCCCAATATCCAAGTTGCAAAAAGCGTAAGAGGATCGCCTGGTGGATGTCACAATAGCCATTGATGCCATGGGTGGCGACTATGGAACGCGCGTCACAATTCCCGCTGCCGTGAAATATCTGAAACGACATTCAAAC
>JBKJQT010000153.1:0-3557 GCA_046593855.1 Candidatus Nitrotoga sp.
TGCAGGGAAGGGGACATTTCTATTTAGCGTTGACATAGTTTTATGTAAACGTGTTAGTGCTAGGTAGTAATGTCCCCTTTCTCCAAAATAGAAATGTCCCCTGAGCAGTCGAACCCACAAGCCAAAAAGCGGAATGTTTGCAAATTAAGGAGGAATCCTTATACGGTTGTCATATCCCAGTCAAACGGCGATAGGCCAGGGCTAGTGCATCATCGTCACCGACATTGCCGGGGAAAATCACCACCAGCATCTCGGCATAGCGTGGGTGATCGGACGGACAGCGCACCACTGAGTAGCCCGGCCCGAGTACCCGTCCTTGATGCCGTTCTCGGAGACCTCGCCGCGCTGGCGGTACCAGACCAGTGTGTCCGCGGTCGATTCGACGCGGTTGCTGGCGATGACGTGGTAGCGTGGCTGGTCGTCAAACAGTTCGGCCTGCCGCTTGTACCTGACCACGATCAGGCGGAACGCCTTGTCAGTGTCGCTTTTGAGGGTGCGCAGGTCTTCGAGCGAGCGTCCGCCACCGGTGAGCATCAGCACCAGCGGTTTCACGTAGAACGGTGCCATGTAGCCGCGCCCGCTGCCGGGCTTGGGCATCTCCTGTTCCAGCCATCGCGAAAAACCCAGACCCTGTAAATTCGCCGAACAAAGCCAGTCCGGCGTTCGCCGTCAGCATCTCGTTTGTCGCTTCCAGCTTGAACGGAAGCACCGTTTGTGCCAAAGTTCCCATCGCCCTGTCTCCTTTCGTAACCTGATAGGTGAGTGTCTTGATAACCGCAATCCTACCGGATCGCAAGCCAGACGGAGCTTCCCTTTACTTCTTTTTTTTTAATCGCGGAAATTGGGTTAAATGACACGCACCTTGCCACGATGTAATAATGGCAAGCTGGTTATATTGGACTCAAATAATACGGATTTGTGGCTCCCCTCTTAGCATAGTGATGGAAGCTTGATCGCAGCAATCGCTTCGGCCTGCTGTTTGCGGAATGCGATGAGGCGATTGGCTAACGGTGCATCGTTCAGAGCCAGCATGGCTATTGCGAACAAACCGGCATTTGCTGCACCAGCTTCACCAATAGCAAATGTGGCTCCCGGGATACCCTTGGGCATTTGCACGATAGATAGTAACGAATCGATGCCCTTGAGGTATTTGGATGGAATGAGTACGCCCAGCACAGGTAGAAGAGGTTTGACCGGCAATTACACCAGCCAGATGCGCCTCACCACCTGCACCGGCTATGAAACAATGAACGCCTTGCTCGCTCATTTCCCGAACATAGGTTAACAACAGTTCGGGTGATCGATGTGCGGAGATCACGCGCGCATCGTAAAGCACACCAAAATCATGCTAAGGGCGTGCGGCCTGCTGCATGATTTCCCAATCATTTGAACTGCCCATTACGATAGCAACTAGTGGTTTGTTCATGTATTACTTTTTTGGATTATTTTTTGAACCTGTTTACAGCTTTGTCGTTTCTTCTCGAGCAACACTTGGATGGGTTTACCATGTTTATACAGAACAGAATTTATGCTCTTGTATGTTTGAAAAAATCGAGTCGCGGTCATGAAACTTTTGCAACGGCATCACTCTTTTCTTCTACCAGCTCATCTCCATCCAGATCAACTTGACCCTCTAGAAACACGCGGCTAGCATGGATTTCTTCTGCTTCGATGGTCATCAAATCAATTTTGGTTAGATTTTTCTTGGCGCCGGCGAACAGGCGGTTTGCTTGGCGCATACGCGCGCGATCCAGTGCGTTGCGGATGGAACGGGCATTGGCGAAATGTTCCAGCTTCATGCGGATAGGAATATATTCTGCAAATGCTTTTTCTGCTTCGGGGCTAAAGCGGTAATTTTGCTCTGCGAGCATTAGCTTTGCAATGATGAGCAACTCCTCGGCCGAGTAATCAGGGAAATCAATGTGATGTGCTATGCGCGAACGCATACCGGGGTTACTGTGGAAAAACTTGTCCATCCGGTCTTTGTATCCGGCCAAAATAACGACTAGATCGTCACGGTTGTTCTCCATCACCTGCAATAGAATTTCGATTGATTCAGCGCCATAATCCCGCTCATTTTCGGGCTTGTAGAGGTAATAGGCCTCATCTATGAATAACACCCCGCCCATTGCTTTTTTGATAATTTCTTTGGTTTTTGGTGCAGTGTGTCCAATATATTGGCCGACCAAATCATCGCGTGTGACTGATATCAAATGGCCTTCACGCACATAACCCAAGCGATGTAATATTTCCGCCATACGTAGTGCTACCGTGGTTTTTCCGGTGCCGGGGTTACCGGTAAAACTCATATGCAGCGTTGGTGAAACTGCCGAAAGATTGAGTTTCTTGCGAACGCGGTCTACCAGCAAAAGCGCCGCGGTTTCGCGTATGCGTGTCTTGACCGGCAACAAGCCGATTAATTCGCGATCAAGTTTAGCCAGCACTTCCTGAATATTGGAGTCTTGAAATTCGGCGTCCAAGTCAACTGGAGTGTCGTCGGGAAGGATAAGATTTTTTGAGGGCTCGTTCATAAGTTTAGTCTGTAAAATTAATTGGCTGTTGAAATTTTCCGCATGGTCATTTTGCTTGTGATTAAATAAATTACTATTTAATTGGAACGACAATTAATAAAGCATTTTCATTATCGTCAAGTTTTAAGGAGGGCTATTTGCAGAGCATTTCAGCAGCCGGTTAAAATTGGGTACGGCCTGGGCCGCACCCGCAGTTGCTTAGTACCGCTCGCCTTCCGGTTTTTCGGTTGCGTAGGAATGGACGGTGTAGCGTATGCTACGACCTTCCGCTTCTTCTCGCACTAGCCTGAAGCCAGGTTCGTTTTTAGGACGGTTAACGATGTACGACATGGTTGGGCTTTCCACCCCGTGTGCTGAACTAAAAGCCATCACTCGGATGTAATGATTCGGGAAAGTCTTACGGCAATTGTTGATCTCCATCAAGATTCCTGCGGGATCTTTAAGGTCGAACATGGGGTTGCCGAACATTTCCCAATAGGTATTGCGCGGGTGCGGGTCGTCGGTGTATTCGACGGCTAGCGACCAGCCGGATTTCAGCGCATATTTAATTTGTGCTGTGATTTGTACATCAGTCAGCGGGGGCAGAAAAGAAAACTGCCCTTGCGTGATCTGATTTCCAGGATTGGTCATCATAATCGATTCTCCTTGATATTAATTAAACGCTAGTCGTGGCAGAAGGAACAAAGTCGGGGGTGTCGGTGGACTCGTAGTTGAAGGTAACATCTTCCCACGTATCCAGCCCAGCTTTGAGCGGGCCGCACCATTTGGCTGCATCTTGCAAAATCTGCGGGCCTTCATTCCAGATATCGCGGCCTTCATTACGTGCCAGAACCATGACTTCCAATGCCGTACGATTTGCTACCGCACCTGCCTGAATTCCTTGTGGATGGCCGATAGTACCGCCACCGAATTGCAGAACCACATCGTCGCCGAGATAGGTTAGCAGTTGGTGCATCTGACCGGCGTGGATACCACCGGACGCAACTGGCAAACACTTATTGAGTGAAGCCCAATCTTGTTCGAAGA
>JBKJQT010000326.1:0-4672 GCA_046593855.1 Candidatus Nitrotoga sp.
GCTGGGAGCAAGTAAGCTGGGTATTATTGGATCTCGCTCTGCAGGGTGCTACCGAAGCACACATAGAAGCGCGTACTACACACGGAGAAGTGGTTCGGCATGTGCTCAATTTGAGAGCGCTCACTCCGGATAATATGGATGAAAATTTTTTGCACTCTCTTGGTTTACAACCTTATCAGCCGTTGGTGCAGCCCGTTATCGGAAAGTTGGTAGAAGGTGGGGTTGCTCAACTTGCAGGAGTACTCCCAAACGATAAAATTCTGCGAGTAGATAGCCAGAGTATCGAAGATTGGAAAGACTTGGTGGAGCTAGTGCGCGGTCATCCGGGACAGCTACTGCAGTTGGAAATTGAACGAAGTGGCACGCTACGGGTTCTTAATCTCACACCTGAAACAACCAGCGAAGCGAACATAACGGTAGGCAAAATTGGAGCTGCTCCATACATAGATCGGCGTGAGTTCGACGCATTGTTGACTATAGTGCGTTATGCGCCGCTTGCAGCATTCGGGCATGCCGTACGCAAAACTTGGGAAATTTCCAAGGTGAGTTTAAAGACGTTGGGTAAAATGGTCATAGGCGAAATGTCGCTGAAAAATCTGAGCGGACCAATTACCATTGCCGATTATGCTGGGCAGTCAGCACAGATGGGTATAGTCGCATACCTGAATTTTTTGGCACTGATCAGTATTAGCCTCGGAGTGTTGAATTTGCTGCCTATTCCCTTATTAGATGGTGGGCATTTGCTGTATTATATGGCCGAGTTAATTAAGGGCAGTCCGATGTCAGAGAAGGCTTGGGGGGTAGGGCAGAAAATTGGTATTGCGCTGCTCGTTACCTTGATGGCTCTCGCATTGTTTAACGACTTGAACCGCGTATTTTAGGTTGAAATAATACATGAAATTACAAAATCTAGCGGGGCTTATCCCGCTGTTGTATGCCGCGTCCGCCCTAGCCATCGAACCTTTCGTGGTTAAGGATATTCGTGTAGAAGGTATACAGCGTACTGAGGCAGGCACTGTATTCAGCTATTTACCGGTCAAGGTCGGTGACAAGCTGGATGATGAGCATGCTGCTGCGGCAATCCGTGCATTGTTCGCCACTGGTTTTTTCAAGGATGTGCGCCTTGAAGTGCAACAGGGAGTGTTAATTGTGCTGGTGCGCGAACGTCCGTCCATAGCCAGCATTGAAATTAACGGAGTGAAGGACTTTCCGAAAGATACTCTGCGTGACAATCTTAAGTCGGTTGGGCTGGCGGATGGTCGTATTTTCGATAAATCTGCCTTGGACAAAGCGGAGCAAGAGCTCAAGCGCCAGTATGTCGCGCGCGGCAAATATGGGGTGAAATTTAGCACTACTGTCACTGAGTTAGAACGCAACCGTGTCGCCATCATCTTTAATGTGGTAGAGGGCGAAACTTCTAAAATCAGGCAAATTAACATTATCGGTAACCAAGCTTTTAAAGAAAAAAAATTGAAGGATTCAATGCAGCTCGGTACACCAAACTGGATAAGCTGGTTTACCAAAAATGATCAATATTCCAAGCAAAAACTGTCAGCTGATCTGGAAACTTTGCGTTCACTTTATCTTGACGCGGGCTATCTGGAGTTTTCCATAGACTCTACCCAAGTTTCTATCACACCGGACAAAGAGCACATTTACATTACCATTAATATTAGCGAAGGCGCCAAATACAAAGTTTCTGAAGTTAAGGTATCTGGACCTGAAAATATATTGTCGCATGTAGAGACGCGCAAACTAATTAAAGTACAAGCGGGTGATGTGTTTTCTCGCAAGGAGCTGACCGATTCCACCAAAAAAATAGGCGACCGCCTTGGTGAGGATGGTTATGCCTTCGCTAATGTTAATGCGGTACCGGATGTAGATAAAGAAAAGCATGAGATGGGGTTCACCTATGTAGTGGACCCTGGCTCGCGAGCCTATGTAAGACACATCGACATTACAGGTAACACTAAAACTCGCGACGTTGTGATTCGGCGCGAATTTCGTCAGATGGAGGGCGCATGGTATTCGGCGTCTAAAATTAAGACATCTAAACAAAAAGTCGATCGTTTGGACTTCTTTAGTGAAGTAAATATTGAGACCCTCCCGGTGCCTGGTACAAATGACCAGCTAGATGTCAGTCTGGCTGTTAAGGAAAAATCTACCGGGGATTTTTCGGTCGGTGCCGGAATATCCAGTAACGTTGGAGTGGTGTTTACTGGTTCTGTCACTCAGCGAAATTTGTTCGGTACCGGCAACAGTCTATCTACACAGATTAATACCAGTAGGATTAATCAAGTGTATTCGGTCACTTATACCAACCCTTATTACACTGATGATGGAATAAGCCGAGGCTTCGATGTATATAAACGCAACGTGAATTCCACCTTCACGGCAATTAGCCCATACCTTTCTTCAACCATTGGTGGAGGAGTGCGTTTTGGCGTACCAATCAGCGACTTCGAGAATACACATTATGGTATATCGGCTGAAAAGACCGAGCTGAAACTTACTGCTGCCAGCTCGCAGCAGATGAAAGATTACGTTAGAATCTTTGGACCTTCCACAAGTAATCTGGTGAGCTCGGTGGGCTGGAATCAAGATAGCCGCGACAGCGCCATTTACACTACGGCGGGGACGATGCAGCGTGCATTTGTGGAAGTAGCTCTTCCGGTCTCCAATCAGCGGTTCTACAAGCTCACCTATCAGCAACAATGGTTCTATCCGATAAGTCAAAATGTTACCCTTATGCTGAATGGCGAAGCCGGAGGCGCAAACGGTTATGGCGGCTTACCAGTGCCATTCTTCAAGAATTTCTATGCTGGTGGACCAGGTTCGCTGCGTGGTTTCAGGCCGTTTTCACTGGGGCCGCGGGACATTAACAATGCTTCCTTGGGTGGCACCAGGCGCATAATCGGAAACGCTGAATTACTGTTTCCGATACCCGGAATGAGCAAGGATAGATCAGTGCGCTTGAGTGCTTTTGTAGACGCTGGAGCGGTGTTTGGCTTGGGTCTTACAGCATCTGACAGCTTGCGTTATTCTACTGGTGTCGCCGTTACTTGGGTATCACCGGTTGGCCCACTTAAAGTTAGCGTGGGTGTGCCGCTGAACAAGCAATTTGGTGACCAGTTGCAAATATTCCAGTTCACGTTAGGTCAGTTATTTTAAATTAGGTTAGGAGAAAAAATGAAAATTTTGAGTATGAAGTTTGTGCATATATTGCTGGTGATAGGCTCTACTCAAGCATTAGCCGCTGATTTTCGAGTTGGTATAGTGAATACCGAACGCATCTTGCGTGAATCTGTTCCTGCTGTGAAGGCCGAGAAAAAGATTGAGAAGGAGTTTTCTGGACGCGACCAGGAAATCAAGAAAGTAGCTAAGCAGGTGAAAGATGTACAAACACTCATGGAAAAAGAAGGTTTGACGCTGCCAGAGGGTGAAAAACGCAACAAAGAACGTGAACTGGCCAATCTCAACATGAATCTACAGCGTATGCAGCGTGGTTTCAGTGAAGATTTGAATCTGCGCAAGAATGAGGAAATGTCAGTGGTTCTGGAACATGCTAATAAAGCAATTCAAGCACTTGCAGAAAAAGAAAAATATGACTTGATATTACAAGAAGCTGTATATCGCAACCCCAATATTGATATTACTGAAAAAGTTTTGAAATACATGGCAAATGATAAATAAAGCTTTTAATTATATTTAAATTGTATGAAGCGAACAGACTATAGCCTTAAAGAAATTGCAGCACGTTTCGGTGGTTTGTTACTGGATAATATCGAGACAACGGTTAATCAAATAGCTACGCTAGAAAACGCACAATTAGGGCATCTTACTTTTTTGGCGAGCGCAAAATATCGCCCGCTGCTTGCTACTACGTGTGCCAGCGCAATAATTGTAGGCACGGCAGACGCTGAGATAACATCACTACCCCGCATCGTATGCGATAACCCTTATGTCTATTTTGCCAAGGTTTCCGCATTTCTGAATCCTCCCGCTTTAGTTGTGCCGGGTATACACCCCAGCGCCGTAATTGAGCAAGGTGTGCAAATTGATTCAACTGCCTATATTGGTCCGAATGTAGTGATTGGTGCAGATACCAGGATAGGAGCTGGCTGTGTGATTATGGCAGGGTGCAGTATTGGTGCTGGGGTAACTATAGGTATAGATACACGCTTATATCCACGCGTCGTAGTATATCACAATTGCGTTTTGGGAAACAGACTGATAGCGCATTCTGGCGTAGTGATCGGCTCGGACGGTTTCGGCATAGCTATGGATGATGGCCGTTGGCTGAAAATTCCGCAGATCGGTCGTGTGGTCATTGGTGATGATGTGGAGATCGGCGCGAATACCACTATCGATCGTGGTGCGTTGGATGACACAGTGATTGAGGAAGGAGTCAAGTTAGATAATCTGATTCAGATTGCGCACAATGTTCGCATTGGTGCACATACCGCTATTGCTGGATGTGTTGGCATTGCAGGTAGCGCGATTATCGGACGCCATTGTCGAATAGGGGGTGGAACCGGTATTTTAGGACATACACAGATATCGGATCATGTCGAGATTTCTTCTTATACGATGATCGGAAAATCTATTCGGGAGCCCGGTACCTATACTGGAATTTTTCCATTCAGTACGCACGATGTGTGGCGCAAAAATG
>JBKJQT010000395.1:0-9239 GCA_046593855.1 Candidatus Nitrotoga sp.
ACGTGCTCGCGTGCATATCCGCGATGCCAAGGGCAACAAGGATCGCTTCGTTCCGCTGTCCCTTTTTGGCAAATGCATCGCAACCCGGTGTTGCTGTTCCCTAACCGCCATTCCGGCAGACAAGGGGCCGCAACCGTCAGGACGCCGCTGGATCGCGGCGGTGTGCAAACCACCCTGCACAAGGTGACCGAAGCCTGCGGCTTAAAAAAAGATCACGCTCCGCAGCTTGCGCCACAGCTATGCGACCCACCTGACCGACCAGACCAAGCATCACGCCATTGAGCACATCAACGGTTTAATGGACGGCTTTGCTATCGGCTGGAGGGAGGTCAAATGATCCTGCTCGCTTCCGTCATCGAAAATTTCGCGTCCGACTTCCTCGCGCAATACCGCGATAAACTCACGACCGACCACACGCGTGCGCTGGCGGCCATGCGACACTGCCGCACGCAGACCAGCCCCAAGATGCAGGTGCAGTGCACGGGGTGCGAGCATCAAATCCTGGTGCCGCACTCCTGCGGCCCTCGCCACTGCACGCACTGCCAGAACCACGAAAGCCAGCAATGGCTGGAACGGCAGTTGCAAAAACAGGTACCAGCCGAATACTTTCTGCTGACTTTTACTCTGCCCGCGGAATTCAGGGGGCTGGCTCGTGCGCACCAGAGCATCCTCTACGACCTGCTCATACGTTGTAGCTGGGAGACTGTGCGCGCGTTCGCCCAGAACGACAAGCAGCTGCGGGGCACGCCCGGTGCCATCGCGGTGTTGCATACCAACACGCGCCAGATGGATTATCACCCGCATATACATCCGGTCATTCCTGCGGCGGCGGTCGATCGTGAGCAGAAGCAATGGCGCACCAAGCGGCGCGGCAAGGGCGGCTATCTGTTCAACCACAAGGCCTTGGCCCGAGTGTTCCGGGCGAAGATGCTTGCTGGCATCGAGGCCGCCGGATTGACGCTCCCAAGCCGTTATCCCAAGGCATGGGTGGTAGATTGCAAATTCGTCGGCAGCGGCGAGAAGGCGCTCGTCTATCTGGGGCGTTACCTTTACCGGGGCGTGATCCGGGAGAAGGATATCGTCGCCAGCAACGACGGTCACGTGACGTTCCGTTATCGCAACGCCAAGACGGGGAAGATGGAACGGCGAACCTTACCCGGCGCGCAGTTTCTGTGGCTGGTGTTGCAGCATGTGCTGCCGAAAGCTTTTAGGCGGGCACGCAACTTCGGCTTCTTGCATTCCAATTGCAAACGCTTGATCGCTTTTGTTACATGAGGTGTTGAAGTTCAATCCGGGCCTGGCATCGGACTGGATCAAGGGGCGCGCACCTATTCTATGTATCTGCTGCGGGGCGGTGATGCAGATCGTGCGAACGCGGATTCGATCTTTGTTCTCGGGGGGCATGCCCGTTCCGCTTGCCGCATGGGGTGCATGCTGACCATGTAAGGAATACGCACTTTTGATAAGTGCCGGGATGTCAGTGACCACAAGTTGGGAGATTCATTCATCTGAAATTTGGCGGAATAGGCGAATAAACGTCCGAATCGGGCATTACCTGTGGAAACAGTACCTATGAAACGGGCGTTCAACCGCCCATTATCCCGATAGAACTTCAACCCGGAGCCATTCACAAAAATATATTTTCTATGCGCCCACTAGAGCACTCGGGGCCGGGCTCGTCCAACAAACGGATTAGATTGTTGCTCTCTTCGCGATCACAATCTAACCTTATTCGTTGGGCGGTGCCGTTTGCCATCGCGCTGGAATGTTATTAGTCGCAGGAGAGTCCTGCGCCAGATTCCTGGCACTTGGCTCAGCCTTTCACTTTTTCTATCATGTGGTTGATGACATGGCTGTGCTCACGCTGAGGACTGAACATGATGATCTCCGCGTCTGCGTCGACCTTTACGTTGTGCCCGGGGGGCCAGTAAAACAGATCATTCGCTTTGACCGTATCCTTCGCGCCATTCGCGTCGGTCGTGGTGAGTTGGCCGCGCACGACAAACCCCCAGTGGGGGCACTGGCACAAATTTCCTTCCAGTCCCTCAAACAGCGGCGTGGTATCGACGCCCGATGAGAGGCTGAAGTACTCGCAGCTAAACTTGCCTAGTCCAGTTGTGTCTCCAAAATCCGTTCGTTGACGGATGATGGCACCTGGAATCTGCATCTTGATGTCGATGTTCTCTTTGGCCACTCGCATGCAAGTTTCTCCTATGTGTCAACGGATGCTTTGGTTTGGTAGCTTAACTATGCCGCATCCGTCTCTAGCGGTAGCCGTTCAACGCTCAAATTGAGGGGCAGCCCGCAACTAGTCTGCCCCATTCAAATGCAGGGTTGGACGTGAATCTATTTTTTGCAAACTCTGTTGTGCATGACTTGGTCAATTCTTAACCTTTCTTCGTACAGGCGGACTTAGCAGTCTCTGACTAAGCATTAGCCATGCACTTCTTAACTTCAAGCGGAGCAGCCTTTTGGTACTCCATGCATTGGCTTTATGCGAATACTATGCGGAAGACAAAATGCGATGTTAAGGAACACAATTACGGATTTCACTTTCATTTTGCATACCCCCATACTAAATGCGGCAAATAATGGCGATGCCGCGACGTCCAACGTAAAGATAAGGGGCGGGCGCAATAGCGATCGTCCCGCTTGGCACAATGTTAGGCCAGTATATTCCGTGTTAATGTCGGGTAATGACAAAGCCTTTCCCCGCCTTGCTTTTTGCGCTTCGCAAGGTAAGTGAATAGCGCCGCTCCCAGCATCAATAGCGGCGTTGATGGTTCCGGGACGGAGCGCGGTTCGGCGAATAGAAAATCGTCCATGACGACGAGATCAGTACTGCCGCCATCGTTGATGCCCGCGCCAAGTGCCGAGTTTCCGCTGGTGATTCGGACGCGCGAAATGGCCGCACCTTCGGTGAATGATACGCCCAGGAACGACAGACTTCCTGAGGCAACCGTGCCGATGGGCACGGCGAAAATCCCGAGCGTAGCATTGACGGCGTTGAAAAATTCAATCGTTGTTGAATTTGCCAAATCGACATCTGTAAATACCGAGCCGAAGCCCGAAACGAATCCGGGTGTAGTAGTGCCTGGTAAAAAGAACGAAACGTCCACGATATTGCTGTCAAGGCCGGTAAAGAGGCGCTGCGAACTAAAAACGCCAAAGATCGAGGAGTAGCTCGGGTTGATATTATCGAATTCAATTGGAGCTACACCATTGGTCGCACTGACCTGAAAGCCTGTCCCCGGCGTCGAGAACACAGCACCGCGCGGTGAATTAGAATTGAAGAAATTTGCCGGCAGGTTGTTCGGAGACGAAAAGCTATTAGGCACACCATCCCAGTTTATTTCCCGCCGTAAGCCACCGAATGAGCCGTTCGCGCCGACTACTGTGCCGCCGCCCAAATCGCCCCGGAATTGATCGCGCGCGCTGGTTATCGACGCGGATGTAGCATCGCCCCCGGCCGAACGGACAATAGGTATAGCTTCAGCAAGTGAGGGCAAACCCAACAACACCACTGACATGGCAATAAAATGTCGTTTCATTCGCATTTTCTTATCTCCTGTGAATAAGCGTTTAAGGGTTGCTATGGTTGGTTTCGTTTTGTTGCCGCAACCCGAGGGACAACAGAGTCTAATGTGAAGTAGACACCCTAAAAAATGCGACCAAAGACACTTTCGAGGTGTGCAATCGGACATTGTGTTATGTATGTCATTGTATTTATTGAATATAGAAATTATGGCACCCCCCTAATTTGCCGGATAAAAGCACCAATACAAATCCTCCAAAACTACTAAACCACGTGCGCGGTAAGCTTCGGGTTAAGTATTACAGCATTCGCACTGAGCAAACTTAGGTAGATTAAACGCTTTATTTTTTCCCCTGGCAAGCACCACTCGAAAATTTGGGCGCGCGTGAGGTGGAGGATTTTCTAACCCACTTGGCGGTGAAGAAGTTATCGTGCAACGGCTGGACTTGATGAAAGTGATGGATACTTGACAACTGAATGGATCCTAACAGGATTTTCCAAGAAAAACGTAGCGCAGCAGTGTGACCGCGATTTTGATTTGGCAGGAAAATAACAGCCTTCATCTTGGCAATAAATGAAGAACCAGATTTATTTGAGTGATGATGATTTTGTGAATGAGATGCAACGCAAGCTTTCACTTGGAAAATCGCTTAATGATATTCCAAAAAAACAAAAGGAAGCTCCGGTAAAGTTATTGGGCTATTTCTGACCCATATAAAACACGCAACGAAAGCATGGCTCAAGCGTATTGGAGTGGGCACTATACACTTGCTCATGGGGTGACTATTTTGGCGTGGGACTTACGCCACCGTGAGTCAAGCAGTAAAACAGGCGGAAAAAAGGTTCGAGCATGTCAAGTGAGAAGCCTGACCCTCGTGGTTTTTCTAGCAAAGTGTTTTATCGCTTTCGATGTTGCCGTCCACCAGTGTCACCCTGCGGTCGCACTGCTCGGACATGCGCGGGTCGTGCGTAACTAGCAGCACGGCACAGCCGAACTCGCGGTTGAAGTTGCGGAACAGCTGGAACACTTCGGAGGCGGACTTGCGGTCGAGGTTGCCGGTGGGCTCGTCGGCCAGCAGCAGCGCCGGGCGGGTGACCAGCGCGCGGGCCACAGCAACGCGTTGCTGCTGGCCGCCGGAAAGCTGGTCGGGCTTGCGCTGTTCGAACCCCTCCAGACCCACCTGGGCAAGCAGTCCGCGGGCGCGGTCGAGCTGTTCGCGCGTGGGTTTGCCGGTGGCCACCATAAGAGGCATTAGCACGTTCTCCAGCGCGGTGAAGGCCTGAATCAGATGGTGAAACTGGAACACGAAGCCGATCGCGCTGCCGCGTAGCACCGTGCGCCGGGCGTCATCCATGCTCCGGGTGGGCTCGCCGAGCAGGAACAGCTCGCCCGCTGTGGGCTTGTCCAGCAGGCCGATCAAGTTGAGCAGCGTGCTCTTGCCCGAGCCTGAGGCGCCCACCAGCGCGGCGAAGTCGCGGCGTTGCAGGCGCAGATACAGCCCGTGCAGCACTTCCACTTCGGTTGGCTTGCCGACGTTGTAGCTTTTCTTAAGGCCCTGCAGGCGCAGTATCTCCTGGCCGGCGTCGTGTTCAGACATGGCGGATCGCTTCCACCGGGTCGAGGGAAGCGGCGCGTCGCGCTGGCACGGCTGCCGAGAGGATGCCGGTGACCATTGCCAGTCCCATAGCGGCCACAAGCAGCCACGGATTTACCGGGATGTAGAACAGTTTTGGCCCGAAGGTATTAAACGCGCTTACCAGACCATAACCCGCTACGCCGCCCAGCAGCGAACCGCCCAGGCCGAAAAGTGCTCCCTGGACCAGGAACACACGCAGCATCTTTTGCCGCGTGATGCCCATCGCGCGCAGGATGCCAATCTCGCGCGTGCGCTGGACCACGCTGACCGACAGCACGCTGGCAATGCCCAGCGCCACACTCAAGGCAACGAACACGCTGATCATCTGTGTGGAGATGCTTTGCGAGCGCAATGCGTTCACCAGCTGGGCGTTGGTTTCCATCCAGCTTTCCGCCTTTAACCCGGTGATACGGGCGATGCGCGCGGCCATTGCTTGCGCGTCAAAGATATCTTCCACCGTCAAGTCGATGATTGTCGCGGCGCCGGGCAGATTGAGCAGCGATTGCGTTTGCTTCATGTCCAGGTAAACATAGCGCGCATCCAACTCGCGCACCCCCAGCTCGAAGATGCCGGCTACGTTCATCACGCTCTCCCGTCCCTGCCCACCGTCCAGCCGCAGCTTGTCGCCCACACGCAGGCCGAGGTCGGTGGCCAGCTGGTTACCGATCACAGCGTCACCGGCACCGATACGGAAAAAGCCGGCGACGATGTTGTCCTGGATCGGGATGATGCGCTGGTAGCGTGGCGCGTCGATGCCTACCAGCACCACCGACAGCAGCGCCTCACCCCGGCGGGCGAACGCCGGCCCCGAGATTATCGGCGAGACGGCCGTGACCCGTGGCAGCGTGTCGATCACGTCGCGAACCTGCTGCCAGTTGTTGATCGAGCGCAAACGTTGTGCGCGCTTGTTCTCCAGCACCAGCTGTGCGCTTCCCGCCGCGGGCGGCAGGATGCGGTTCCTGTCTTCCGTGGGCTGTATCTTGATGTGGGCCTGGGTGCCCAGGGTGCGCTTGATGATGTTGCTCTGCAGTCCGGTGATCAGCGCAGTGAGGAAGACGATCACTGCGACGCCCACGGCGATGCCGACCAGAATCAGCGTACTCTGCGCTTTGCCTTCACGCAGGAACTTGGTTGCGATGGTCCACTCGATCCACAGCATTAGTCCAGCCTGACCGGCAGTTCCTTGCGCGTCGCTGGGTCTGCGGTACCAACGGACCGGTTGATGGACACCATGCGCACGCGATCACCTGGTTTTACCGCAGCCTTGGCGTCCGCCAGAACCCAGTCGCCGACCCGCAAGCCAGCGGTGACTTCGGTTTGCGTCAGGCCACGCAGACCTAGCTGCACTTGGCGCCGCGTGGCGCGGCCATTATCGACCAGCCACAGCTCAGCGCGGTTGCCGTCAATGGCAGCCAGTGCATCGTTGGGCGCCACGATGGTGCGGTCGCGGCGACCTGTTTCCACGTTCACTGACACGGTCATGTTCTGGCGCAGGAAGCCGGGCACCGGGGTCACGGTCAGGCGAATGTCCACTGTACCGCGCTGCGGATCCACGCTGGGTGCGATGAAGCTGACCTTTGCCGGGAACGGTCGCGCAGGGTAGGCGTCGGAGATGCACATGGCCGACTGACCGATGGCGAGAACTTCGAGATTTTTTTCATCCATTGGTACCAGAACTTCGGTGTCGCCGGTACGGGCGATTTCGAACAGGACGCGGCCGGGCTGCACCAGGTCGCCCGGCTCGACGTTGCGGGTGAGCACGGTGCCGGCGACTTCGGCGCGGATCGTGGTCTTGGCTAGCTGCGCCTTGGCACTGGCCACTCGGGCGCGTGCCGCAGCCTCGTTCGGGTTGCCTGCCACTAGCGAATGGGCGGTCAGCCGCGCTTGCTCGGCGGCGGTGCGGGCAATAGTTTCGGCCTGTATTGCCCGTTCCATCGTTTCGCGGGCGACCGCCTGCCGCTGAAACAGGGCCCGACTACGCTGGGCTTCGCGTCTGGCTTGGGCCAGCCTCGCCTCCGCCTCGCGCAATGCAGCCTGCGCCTGTGGACGCGTCGACTGCTGCAACTGGGCCATGGCAACCTCCGCCTCGCGCACGGCCGAGTCGAGGTCGTCGGCACGTAGCACCGCCAACACGTCGCCAGGCTGCACCACGTCGCCCTCCTGTACGCGCCGCTCGACAACCACGCCGGTCACCGGGCTGCCGACCTGCGCGCGCGATACGGCCGCTACCCGGCCGGTAGCCACGACCGTCTGAACCAGTGGCCGCGCTGCCACTTCGTAACCGGCCAAGGCCGGCCCGCGCATCTTCTGCACCGCCCCCCACGTCAGGGCGCCCAAGGCCAAGCAGGCGACGGCGACGATGAACAGGTGACGTTTCATGGTGTGACTCCAAGGTGCGCTTGACTACCCACCATGATAACAGACGCAAGATACCGCGCCCGGACTCTGGAGGTGGTCAGTTGACTGGATGCAAGAACGGGCGCGGTGCATATGAGATGGTAGCCTGATGTTCATACCTGTCATTGGAGGTGTCAATTTGGGGTGACAAGCCACACCGATTGGGCAGAATAAGTGAACAGTTTACGAATCAATTCTTTAGAAAGAAATTGAGATCAGACTGTTTGCAGTAACAGCTGTTTTATCTAGCGGGTTGAAGTCCCGTCCAAGGAATTGTTCGTACCACTTGGTAGCTCAAGAATTAACGCGATGCTGTCTGACTGTAAAATTGTGCCAATTGCTTGTGGACACTGGGACAGCAGTTTTTCAAAATAGCCGGTGCAGTAAAAAAATACTCGGTCAATACCGCGAAAAACTCCGCAGGGTTAGTGGCTGCATAAGGATTAATAAAGGCTGGTTCTCCTGCTGCCACTTGCAGACAAAGTGTTTCATAAGCCCCACTCAATGCTTCGGCCCATCCTTTCCGGGTCATGCCACGACGCAGTGGCGGCATGCCGTTAGCTGCCCCATTGATGGCATCCAGCTTATGTGCGAACTCGTGCAACACAACATTATGACCGACTTGGTAATGATAGGTGTCCCGCTTCACGTCATCCCAGGACAATATTACCGGGCCGCGCAACCATGACTCGCCGGTTAAAATGCTTGCTTCGTTGTGTATCAGACCCATGGTATCCATCTGCTCATGATCAACGCGAAACGCGCCCGGATAGAGTATGACCTCGACCCAGCCGTCAAAATATCTCACCCCCAGGTTAAGGATTAATAAACAGGCTTGAGCCGCCACCGCCACCCTCATGGACAGCGTCACATCCAAACCTTGAGCGCCGGTGATTGATTTTCGATCCAGAAACCACGTCGTCATCTCGCGCAGGTGTGCCATCTGTACCGCATCCAGTTCTCTTAAAACTAAAACGCGCCGGGTCACACTTTGCCAGATAAAGAGAGGTATCGGATGCCGCTTAAGAATTCTGCGCATACGCCAGCGCCGTAGCGTAGTGCCTAGTGGACGCATCTTTTTGTCACTGAGTGCATCGGCTCGTGTTGTAGGTGCTCCAGGGTTCTACCCACCTCCGCAGAGCTTACATTCACACATTCCCTTTCTTCCTCTGATTTACCGCTCTACTTACCGTAGCATAATGCACCCTGAAAAAATCAGCTATCGCTTGCATAGAGTAGTCGCCAGTGGCGTAGGCCGCAACCTTCGCGGCTTTTACGTCACAATGTTTGTTCTGGTAATAGTCCAGTGGGTTTACCAATGGGCGGCGTTGCGCGCGCGGTATCTCACCTATAGTGGTTTTATCAGTTAATTGTTGCATGCGCTTTATAAACTTCTCCGATCCGAGAAACACCTGGCCGCTGAGTTGATCCCATACACTCGGCAACCCCACGCCCGCCCGGACAAAATCAACATATAGATTGATAGCGCGGCGACGCTGTTCGGCAAATTGACCGAGTATCCAGTCGGTCTGCAACCACTCCGGCGCGGTCTGATTCCATTTCTAATTCAATAAAGCACTAACAATCCATTCCCAAGCGACAATGGATTTGACCATTGGCGCATTATTCTCAAAGGTATGCAGGGCCACTTCGAGTTGATCCTCCAGGGC
>JBKJQT010000402.1:0-4521 GCA_046593855.1 Candidatus Nitrotoga sp.
GCCCTGGAGGATCAACTCGAAGTGGCCCTGCATACCTTTGAGAATAATGCGCCAATGGTCAAATCCATTGTCGCTTGGGAATGGATTGTTAGTGCTTTATTGAATTAGAAATGGAATAAAAGGGCCATTAGATTGGTTCCTACTGCTAATTATGGCCATTGGATGTTTACAGACTATCCGTACCGCCCCTCCTCAAGTTGTGAAAGGAATTACAAGAAGCGATTCCAGACTTCGATAAACGCGAATCGAAAAAAGCATCTTGCCTGGTTCTACCGCGTCTGAATTCTTTGGTGTAGCATCTTCGATTGGTTGGAGAGGTTGTTCATTAGCAGCAAGCGTGATTGCAGGAGCGGAAATGGATCCAACAGATGGCGATCATACGATTAATGCTCGAATCACCATCGGTAATCCTAAAAAATCGACTTATTGTGGCGCAGCTGATTACATCTAAGTTACTCGTAAAGCACATGCACCATGCGTCAGCATGGTGCATGTGCTGACCTACCATCCCACTAATCGATCAGGTGATGAATGAAACGATTAAAACGTCACATTGCGGTCACGTTCGGCTACGGCCTTGATATAGTCCGGCATCCCTTTTATTGATGCACCGGTCACTAGATCCTCTGCCATGATCTGACGAGCCACGGCACAGGCGCCGCAAACCCAAATCTCCACGCCCGCCGCCTGCACTGCAGCCAGTAATTCTTTCAATGGAGTCAGATTCACACCGTGGACATAATCAGCCGTTCCTTTGCGACTGAGTGTCACAGCTTCGTTCCAGAGCCAGAGCACCACATCATGCCCTTGCTCCTTTGCCGTCTTCGCAGCCATGAAGGGCAACGTAGCCATCGTCGGATCATCTGTGCCTAAACTACCGGATATTATGAAGGTTGCCACTGTTTATTCTCTCTTTCATTCACTCGTAAAAATTATAGATCCATCATCATCTGTTCGTGATGCTGCCATTTCACTCTTGGCTGGTCTCACTTCTTCAAAACAATCACCCCACAGGCAATCCTGGGGCCACCTGGGGCATCTTTCGTCGGAGGATCGGGAAGGAATTTGTCTTCAAGTCCATGAATAATAAATGCACTCCCATTCGCATCGAAAAGGGTCGTCAATCCGGGAGTAAGGGTGACCCGGCTTGAGATGGCATATAACGTCCCTTTACGGTTTTCATCAACCACAAGATTCGGCAGGTCGCCTAAATGATAAGGGTGATTTCCGAGGCCTGGACTGACATTCGCTTCCGGGTTGATTTGCGGATCAATATTGCCATCATAATGGCCTTTCGCCGCCGTGAACGGATCGCATGCCCCTGCTTCGTGGATGTGAACCGCGTGTAGCCCGGGCGTTAACTTGCTGTCAGGCGTACCTTGTACCATCATCTTGATTCTGACGAGCCCATCGTGTTCCTCATACAGATGAGCTTCACCGGTAATGCCCGGACCGGCGATGGTCGCTTCTGCACGAAGCTTTTTCTCCGACTTCTCTGCATGATGTCCATCTTCTTTTCCTGCGTGATGCTCATCTTCTGCAAAAACTGGACTGGTGACGCTGCCCACGATCAATGCCAAAGCCAGCGGTAATTTAGTAACAAATTTCATGTGTATCTCCTATTGATTAGTTGAAAAAATGGTCTTATGTTGCCGTATAACTGCATCTGTCATATTGACGCCGTTGTTCAGCATCTTCTAATCAACGTGCCAGTGATCGAATGTAATGAATGAGCTGCCACACCTTGTCATCGGACAAGCCGGAGAAGGACATCATGCCAGTTCCAGGCGAACCTTTCTTTATAATCCAGAAAAGCTGGCCATCCGAAATGTCCTTCATCATGGCATTGCAGGTAAAGTTTCTCGGTGGAGGCACCAGAGCTGCTCCCATCATGCCCCTTCCATCGCCCTTCTCTCCATGACACATGGCGCAGACGGCAGGCTTGGCGGATTTCTGGAACAGGGTTTTCCCGGCCTGAAGTACTTTATTTAAAGGATAAATTTCGAGCCAATAAAAACCCGCCGAAGCGAGCTTAAATGAGGCAAAAAAATAAATAATGTTTACCAGATCGGGGCGTGCCTCTTAATGCTAGAGCTCTCCTAGTGGCGCCGCTTCCTGAGCTACTTGAGCCACCACTGGAGTCGCCCTGCAGTAACCTTCTCTGACTCAATTATTCCAGTTGCCTTTTCTATTGACTCCATCCTGGTGGTCCTTATCGCCACTCATGTTAGTCGATCGTTGCTTACCCTTGGGATCTAATCCATCATCATCCATTTTATTTCTTGCTTTCCCGCTACCATCCACCTTCTTATGCGAAGTTTTCATTTCCACACTGGTGACTTTGCCGTCGCCATTTACATCCATTTCCGTGAATTTCTTTGCTCCAAAATTATTAAATTCATCTTTGGTAACCATTCCGTCAGAATTGGTATCCATATCTTTGAACATTTTATCCTGCATATTTCCTTGAGAGGAATCAGGATTAGCATGAGCTACAGTAGCGCCCAATACAAAGCATGAAGCAAGTGTGAGGCAATTAATAGTCTTTTTCATTTTGAAACTCCATTTATAAAATTTTAATTTGAGAAAAAAGTCGTGTCGCTTTTAAGAGTTTTACCAAAACAACATTCAATTGGCTTACCCTAATATGACTCTAACAAAGCAAATCGAACCAGGTCTGTTCACCACCGCACATACGAACCCTTTATATTTAGTTAAGGGCACCTCTGAAAAATTCACTCTCTCTGTACTCGAATAGCTGTGTTTACGATCATGCTAAGGATAAATATAGACAGGGAGGCAAAGAACTGCACAAGATTGCACAAAAAGACACGGACGCACCGCCGGACCAAAAAGAATGGCGAAAGCATCTACGGGTACAAGGATCATGTCAACGTGGATCGTGACACTAAACTGATCACGGCGTGGAAAGATACTCCGGCGCAAGTGCATGACAGCCAGGCAATGGTGTCCATGCTTCGCAGCCCGGAAGAATTATGCGGAAATCGCCTGCTACAAGCTGAAGTGAAGGAAAAGACTTGATTAACCTCCGACTACAAGCCACTGGTTACTGAGAAAATGAGATGCATCCACTAAAATAGTTATTTCGCTATTTTGAGGTGGCCTTTGTCTCCTCAAAATATTTAAGCCAGACAATTGAACATCCCGTTGACCTTCAACTAATTCAGACGTATCGGGGAACCTCCAGTGGATTCGTCTTTTCATTCAGTGCGTCACCGCCCACACGTGCCATTTATAATGTGGTATAAATTGGCCTCTTGGGGTATCAAACCGAAAGGGACGTTGTAATGCTTATTTTCAAAATTGGATCAAAGTCCCCAAATATATAAGCATGGAACGTATAGAAATCATCCGTACTTTAACTACAAATTATAAGGAGATTCAATTATGAAAATCAGCAAAGCCTGCGCTCTTGTTTCCTCATTAATCACAGCTGGTTTTTTGTCTGCTCCAGCTTTTGCAGCAGATAAAAACCCTCTTACCGGTTATACAATTCATGTTGTGGCGCCACACGTCATGGACGGGGAAATCGTCGGTCCATTTCATCATTACTGCAAACCAATCAATGACGATGTAATTCAATGCATTTTGTTCGAATCAACTGAGCCTAACGCTCGCTTGACCGAAATTGAATACATGGTTTCCAAAAAACTAGCCCGGTCAGCCATACCGAAATGGTCGCATGAGAAAAATTGGCACGATCATAAACAAGAGATAGAAACTGGTCGCGTTGCGATAGTGAATCCAACTGATCCGAAAGAGCAGAAAGGATTAGCGGATTATGTTTCAGGTACCGATGGCATCATTTTCCATCTCTGGCCTAAAGACGCGCCCATTCCTGATGGTTCAGTTGGCATTCCTCAATCAGTTGGACATTGGGAAGAGCAACATGGAAAAATTAGTAAAGATGCAACTAGAAAATAAGTTTATTTGATTTATTAATAGAGACACGGGGCTTGTCCATGTGGATGAGTACTGTGTCTTTAATTATTTGTAAGTGGGGTGATGTCATGTTTTTTTTAAAGAAAAATAGGTGGGTGTGGATTGCCATCCTTTTGAGCGTCGGCTCGCAAAGCGCATTGGCTTTTCATAAAGACGTGTATGAACCGCGTGTACCTAAAGCGATTATTGCACAGGAACAGCAAGTAAAAAGCCCCTATCCTGTAACCCCAGAGCGCATTGAAGCGGGCCGTAAAGTTTATTTTGGGGATGGATTGTGCGTTACCTGCCATAGCAAGGATGGAACAGGTGTCAATCTACCGGGACATGCTTCGCGTGATTTTACCGATGCAAAATGGCAGAAACTTCGCACGGATGGGGAATTAATGTGGGTTTTAAAAAATGGTAGCCCGGGAACGGGAATGCCAATTCGGGTTGGAACGGATATAAACGAGGAAGATGGTTGGAATGTGATTCAATTTATACGTATCTTCGAAGGCAAGTAGACTGTTTACTTTCAACAACAAGGCATTACTCGTAAAATCCAGTTTGTATATTCAC
>JBKJQT010000014.1:0-3209 GCA_046593855.1 Candidatus Nitrotoga sp.
ATGCTCAAACAGCTGGCTTTAACCTATCCGTCCGTTGAAAAATTATTAGCTGGCCAAGCTGCTAAAAAAATCATAGTGGTACCTGGGCGCTTGATCAACGTAGTAATCTAACCTATGGAAAGATGCCAATGCGCACAAATCTGCTGATACTACCGCTGTTGATACTCACGCTGCTGTTGGCTGCATGCGGCTTTCATTTGCGCGGACAAGGGGGGTTTACATTCCCATTCCAGACATTATTTATACAGACATCTAATGCCAATGCGTCCTTCATTCTCGATTTAAAACGCGCTGTGCAGTTATATAACGTAAAGCTCGTTGACTCGCCCGAAAACGCGCAACTGACTCTGCATATCGTTTCCGAAATCATGAGCAAGCAGATACTTTCCTTGAACAGTGCTGGTCGCGTGAACGAATACCAGTTGAATTACCGCGTTTCGTTTCGTGCTTACGATAGCAAACAACAGGAATGGATTCCCGCAGATGAGCTCATGCTGCAGAATTATCTAGCTTTTGACAACATCCAGGTTCTTGCTAAGGAAATGGAGGAGGTGCTGCTTTATAAGGACATGCGCAATGACGCGGTTCAGCAGATATTACGTCGCTTGAGCCTTGCCAAGCCGCCGCCATCGCCACAATGAAACTAGCTCACCTGCCATGAAGCTTTCTGGGGAGGATTTGTCGCACCACTTTGCCCAAGGGCTTGCGCCGCTGTATGTCATTCACGGCGAGGCGTTGCTGCTTGCCATTGAGGCTGCCGATGCCATTCGCGCTGCAGCGCGCACGGCAGGCTATACCGAGCGTGAAGTGCTAATTGCTGAGCCGGGCTTCAAGTGGGCAGAGTTGCGTAACAGCGCGCAAAGTTTGTCGCTCTTCTCTACACGCAAGCTGGTGGATCTGCGCATTCCATCCGGCAAGCCTGGTGTGGAAGGTGCGCAGGCCTTGCAGGATTATTGCCAGAAATTGAACGCTGATACAGTTACCCTGGTATCGCTGCCACGATTGGATAAGACTGCCTTGGGCAGCAAGTGGTTTACCGCGCTGTCAGCGCAGGGGGTGATAATCCTCTCTGAGGAAATTGCACTGAATGCACTGCCGGCCTGGATTGCAAGCCGATTGAAACGGCAGAATCAATCCGCTGATGCGGACACTTTGGGGTTTCTCGCAGAGCGGGTCGAAGGCAATCTGTTGGCGGCTTATCAGGAAATCCAAAAGCTTGCCCTGCTATTCCCCGCCGGTCCATTATCTTTCGAACAGGTGAAGGACTCCGTAATGGATGTGGCGCGTTATGACGTGTTCAAGCTGTCCGAGGCCATGCTGGCGGGTGATGTAGCGCGGTATGCGCACATCCTCGATGGCCTGCGTGCGGAAGGAACGGCTGCCGTGCTGGTACTGTGGGCGCTGGCCGAAGACATTCGTACGCTGAGCAGGGTGTTACGCGCTATGCAGTACAGTGGTAATTTGTCTTCTGCACTACGCGATGCGCGTGTATGGGGTGTACGCCAAAAGCTCGTGGAGCGCGCTGTGCGGCGTTTCAGCCCGGCTATAGCCGAACGTGCCTTGCGTCATGCCGCGCACGTGGATAAGGTGGTTAAGGGCTTGCGCCGTGGCAACGTATGGGATGAGTTGCTGCAATTGGGGGTTCGCTGCGCTAATGTGAAAGCGGCATAAAGTTGATGGACGAAATTCTGCTAGTCCTAACCAACTTGCCGAATCGTGAGAGCGCCCAGCGCGTGGCCCATGCTTTGATTGAAAGTAGGGCCGCCGCATGTATCAACATGCTGGCGGAATGCACCTCGGTCTATCGCTGGCAGGGAAAAATAGAGACGGCTAGCGAGGTACCTCTGCTGATCAAGACTACCCGTGCCGCCTACCCGCATCTTGAGGCCGTCATCCGTTTACATCATCCTTATGAACTTCCCGAGATCATTGCTGTCTCGGTTAACGCGGGGTTGCCCGGCTACTTGCAATGGATCGTGCAAGAATCACTGCCAACTTCTGCCAGCCTTCCCTGACAATGTGAGGGGGGAAGGAGTAGAAGCGAAGGCTGTCTTGGATACAATTGTTCACCTTTTAGCCATTTTAAAAACAAACCCCCCGCTGTTTCCATAGCGGCATTTGGTTCATCAACTTACTGACTTATAGGTAACACCCACAAAGGTTTTGAAAGCGATGCGTCTTTTATTGTTGATATTGTTATGCTTGGTTCCGTTATCCCACGCGGAAAGTTTTTTGGATCGCTTGCCGTTACTGGGTAACGCGAAGCAAACTGTCATCTTGCCGCCAGATAAGGCATTTGGGCTGGAAGTCAGCGCGCGCGATGAGTCCACCCTGCTTGCCAATTTTAAGATCACGCCCGGCTACTATTTATATCGTGACAAGGTTACCTTCACTGTATCGGGCGATTCCGCAAAAGCTGCGGGGGTAAAAATTATGAATGTATCCATGCCAAAAGGGGAAATGAAGTCTGACCCCAATTTTGGTGACATGACAGTATTTCATCAGTCCTTCCAAGCGGTGATTACGCTGGAATGCAATAACAATACGGCTCAGGATATTACGCTCGCAGCCATTTATCAGGGGTGCAAAGAAAACGATCTTTGCTACGCGCCGATTGATAAGCAGTTCAGTATCGTGCTACCCAAGGCAAGTCTCGCAACAACCGTTGCGCCACAAATGCAAGCCTCGCCGCTGTCGGCGCAAGGCGTTGCAATGTCTGCTGATTCTGAAAGTACGCAGCTCGCCAAGTTATTTAAGCAAGGTAGCTTTTGGCTGATAGTGTCATTTTTCTTTGTCGCCGGGTTGCTGCTTGCTTTCACCCCTTGCGTGCTGCCGATGATTCCTATTCTTTCCGGCATCATTGTCGGTCGCAGCTCACATCCCACCAAAATGCACGGCTTCCTCTTGTCGCTTGCCTACGTGCTCGGCATGGCATTAACCTATGCCGCGATCGGCGTGGCTGCTGGTCTGTCTGGCACACTATTATCCAGCGCGCTGCAAACGCCTTGGGCACTGGGTAGCTTCGCTGCCGTGTTCGTATTGCTGTCTTTATCGATGTTCGGTTTTTATGAGCTGCAACTTCCTGCCACCCTACAAAGTAAATTGACCAATACCAGTAACCACCTGCATGGCGGCCATCTGAGCGGCGTGTTTGTGATGGGCGCGCTATCTGCCGTTATCGTCAGTCCATGCGTCGCCGCACCCATGGC
>JBKJQT010000170.1:0-7051 GCA_046593855.1 Candidatus Nitrotoga sp.
GAGATATGCGTTATTGTCAACACTGTCTAGTGCCTTACAGTTTGCAAACGAGATGGAGTTGGTTAAAATGGCATGGGCAGCAATGTCTAATTATAATTTAATTGTAAGAGAACTTAATATAATGGAGCTTAAGAAAATGAAATCTATCATCGTTAGCATGATTGCAGCAGCAGGCCTGATGGCAGCAGGTAGTGTTTTAGCAAATACTGAGATGCCTGAATTGGCCAAGAAAAGCGGCTGTACTGCTTGCCACAAAATTGATTCAAAATTGGTTGGCCCCGCTTGGATGGATGTTTCCAAGAAGTATAAGGGCGTTAAAGAATATGCATATTCACCGACTGGCAGTGCTACTGCTGGCGCCAAGAAAATGTCATTGGAAGAAGGCCTGATCATGAAAGTATCTAAGGGTGGTACTGGCAACTGGGGTAGCGTACCAATGATTGCTAATTCACCTAAAGTAAGCGATGCGGACATCAAGACACTGGTTCATTTCGTTCTGCATCTGGCCAAGTAATCAAGGGACTAAATTTCTCTTAGCAGAAGTCGGCGTCAGCCGATTTCTGCTTTCCGCACAACAATTCAATCAATCCCTTAATAAACGGTAATAAAGTTTGCAACCAGAACAAACCTTAAAGCCAGTTTTCGCTGGCTTTAATTCATTGGGGTTTCAGTTGCAATTCCTGACTTGTAACAAATTGACACGCATGACCATGCAACGCATATTATGTTAAATACGGTATCTTTTTGCTTATTTAAAGTTTGATGATCGCTGCTTCGCATAATTATCCATATGATGCGTTGGTGCCAACAACAATAATCTTAATGAAACCTATCACCACCAACATGTTTGCATAAGTAGGTTTGACGGCCAAAGTCCAGTATGCTGTTGCTTGCCAAGCAAAGTTCGTATTTCGACTAACGCTCAATTGACAAAAAATAATTGACCACGCGCGGATTGATGCCTCCTGAAAATATAGAAGCTAGCTAAATAAGTATTGCTTCAAGCATCCAAATTATTACTTTAACTAAAATAATATAGTTAGCGTAAGCTGGTTATATTATAACGTTCCAATCGCTGTTCGAAATATGCAAAATTGACTAGCATGTAACACCCTAAACATAATCCATTCAATAATTTAATCTCCTCTGAACCCATCATGCCTCATAACCAGTCATCCCTGCTCCTTGCCCTGTCCATTGCAATTCTCACGGCTTGCGGCGAATCAAAAACACCTGTTACCAGCGGCATTGATGAACTAGTGGTGAAGATCGGTGCCGCCGCTCCACTCACCGGGCCGCAAGCTCATATCGGTAAGGACAATGAAAACGGTACGCGCATGGCGATAGAAGATGCCAACACCAGGGGGGTCATCATTGGCGGACGTAAGGCACGTTTTGAGCTAATCAGCGAGGATGACCAAGCGGATCCGAAAACTGCTACCATCGTGGCACAAAAGCTGGTAGACGCAAAAGTGAATGGCGTGGTCGGCCATCTCAATTCCGGCACCTCTATTCCAGCTTCCAGGATCTATAGCGATAACGGCATCCCCCAGATTTCCCCTTCCGCAACAGCGGTGAGTTACACCGCCCAAGGCTTTAAGACTGCCTTCCGCGTGATGTCCAACGACGGGCAACAAGGCAAAGCACTGGGTGAATTCGCAGCAAAGACTCTGAACGCTAAAAAAATTGCGGTTATAGACGATCGCTCCGCCTATGGCCAAGGACTGGCCGACGAATTCATCAAATCTGTACAAGCCAACGGTGCGCAGATCGTAGCGCGTGAATACACTACTGACAAAGCGGTAGACTTTACAGCAGTGCTGACCTCCATCAAGGGTAAGCACCCCGATTTACTATTTTTTGGCGGAATGGATCCACAAGGCGTACCGATGGCCAAGCAGCTCAAAGCACTTGATCTAAATGTTAAGTTTGTAATGGGCGATGGCGGTTACACACCTAAATTACTTGATCTGGCTGGCGATGCCGCCGATGGCGTTTATGCTTCACTACCGGGCGTGCCACTGGAACAGATGCCCGGCGGCAAGGACTTTTCCCAGCGCTATGAAGCAAAATATAAACTTCCCATTCAGTTGTATGCACCATATTGTTATGATGCGGTGAACGTGATGATCGCCGCGATGCAGAAAGCTGCTTCAGCTGATCCAGCGAAATACCTGCCCGAGCTCGCCAAAATTACCCATAGTGGCGTGACCACAAACATCGCCTTCGATGAAAGGGGCGACATTAAGGGCGGCGCTGTAACACTGTACCAAGTACAGCAAGGCAAGTGGCAGCCGCTGCAAACCATGGGCGGGAATACCGCGCTATCCGCGCATTGATAGGGATTGGATTGAAAAATAAAGCGACACCTTGCGTGTCGTTTTTTGTTTGTGAGTAACCTTTGGACACATTACTACAACAAATCGTCAACGGCTTCGTGCAAGGCAGCGTGTATGCCATGGTTGCTTTGGGTTACACCATGGTGTACGGCATTCTTGGGCTGATTAATTTCGCACATGGCGAAGTGGTGATGGTAGGGGCAATGGTGGCGATGTCAGTGATCCAGTTGCTCATCGGCTCTGGCTTGCCGCCGCTGCTAATATTATTGATCAGCCTGATAACTTCGATTATGGTATGCATGGCGTTAGGTTACGGCATCGAACGCATCGCTTACCGTCCATTACGTAATGCCCCACGTCTGGCCCCGCTAATCACTGCGATTGGCGTGTCCATTGTGCTGCAAAATCTGGCGATGATGTTCTGGGGACGCGAATACCATGCTTTTCCGTCTTTACTGCCAAACAACTCGCATATGCTGTCTGGTGCAATCATTACGGAAGTGCAGATTCTTATTGTATTAGTAGCGTTGGGAATGATGGGTGGCTTGCTGCTGTTGATGCATCGCACCCGTCTGGGCCGCGCAATGCGCGCCGTAGCGGAAAATCCCACCGCTGCCGTTCTGATGGGGGTGAATATCAACGGTGTGATTGCCATTACTTTCGTGCTAGGTTCCGCGTTGGCCGCAGTGGCAGGTATCATGGTCAGTGCGAACTACGGCATCGTACACTATTACATGGGTTCCATTCTGGGACTCAAAGCATTCACTGCCGCTGTATTAGGCGGTATCGGCAACATGCGCGGGGCAATGGTGGGTGGTCTGCTGCTGGGGTTAATTGAAAGTTTAGGAGCAGGTTATATTGGTGATCTCAGTGGTGGCTTTCTCGGTAGTCATTATCAAGATGTATTTGCCTTCTTTGTGCTGATTTCCGTACTGGTCTTCCGTCCATCCGGCTTGTTAGGAGAGCGTGTTGCGGAACGTGCTTAGACACCTGTCATCTAAGGATAGGCGCGGCGCGTGGATTGCGTTTGTCGTGCTCGCCATTGCGCTACTGGTGTTACCTTTTTTTACCGATGCACTGTTCGGGCGAGGTTGGGTGCGCATCGTGGATTTCGCATTGCTATATATCATGCTGGCGCTAGGGTTGAATATCGTAGTCGGTTATGCCGGCCTGCTCGACCTCGGTTACATCGCCTTCTTTGCGGTAGGCGCATATTGCTATGCATTACTTGGCTCGCCTCAATTAGGCTTGCATTTGCCATTTTGGATAGTCCTACCGCTGGGCGCACTGCTGGCCTGTTTATTCGGCGTACTGCTAGGAGCACCAACTTTACGCCTACGCGGTGATTACCTCGCCATCGTCACCTTGGGGTTTGGCGAAATCATTCGCATCTTCCTCAACAACCTGAATGCGCCGATCAACATCACCAATGGCCCGCAAGGCATCAGCATGATAGACCCCATCCGTTTTGGCGGATTTTCATTAGGCAACACGCACGAGTTGTTTGGCCTCACTTTTCCCTCTGTGCATCTGCATTATTACCTGTTCCTTTTCTTCACATTACTCGTAATTTTTATTTCACTACGCTTGGAAGATTCACGCATTGGCCGCGCCTGGATGGCAATTCGCGAAGACGAAGTAGCAGCGGAAGCAATGGGCATCAATGCCCAAAATATCAAACTGCTGGCATTTGCCATGGGGGCAACTTTTGGCGGTTTGGCGGGTGGCTTGTTTGCTGGTTTCCAAGGTTTTGTCAGCCCGGAAAGTTTTAGTCTAACTGAATCCATCACCGTGTTATGCATGGTAGTACTAGGGGGTATGGGCAACATCAACGGCGTGCTGTTAGGCGGCGTGCTGTTAGTAGTATTGCCCGAAGCTTTGCGACACGGCTCAGGGCCGGCACAACAACTACTGTTCGGCAAGGCGCTTATCGACCCGGAAAGCTTACGCATGTTGTTATTCGGACTAGCGTTGATTACGGTCATGTTATGGCGACCTGCCGGATTGTGGCCCTCTAAACAACGCCAGCGCGAACTAATCATCGCAAATGATGCAGCTCAGCTTTAATTAGGATACCTGGGCATGAAAACACCTCTTGAATTCGACATCAATTTACTCGAACTGTCTAGTGTAGCCAAACGCTTCGGTGGCCTATCTGCGCTGAGCGATATTTCACTGCACATCCGGCGTGGAGAAATTTATGGGTTGATCGGCCCAAATGGTGCGGGTAAAACGACACTCTTTAACATTTTGACTGGGCTGTATCAGGCTGATAGTGGGCGTTTCACGTTTAACAACATGGAGTATAGCGGCCACTGCAAACCACATGTGTTAGCGCAGGCAGGAATTGCGCGCACCTTCCAGAACATTCGCTTGTTCGCGAATATGACTGCACTAGAAAATGTCATGGTCGGTCGTCACCTGCGCACCAGCAGCGGCATCTGGGGCGCATTGACGCGCAACGCTAGAGCACGCGTCGAAGAACATGCAATCGTGCAGCATGCACGTACTTTACTGAGCTATGTAGGCATAGACCGCCCGCACCAAACTTTGGCCAAAAATCTATCCTACGGCGAACAACGTAGGTTAGAGATTGCCCGTGCGCTGGCTACCGATCCAAAATTACTTGCGCTAGATGAACCAGCGGCGGGCATGAATGCCACCGAAACTGAAAACCTCAAGGAATTATTACTATCCATACGCGCCAGCGGCATTACAGTGCTGCTCATTGAGCATGATGTAAAATTTATCCTCGGCCTGTGCGACCGCGTGGCAGTTCTCGATTACGGCAAAAAAATCGCCGAGGACGTGCCGGAAAAAATTCGATGCGATCCGGCGGTGATCACGGCTTATTTGGGAACAGAACCCATTATTCCCGCGCAGGCAGGAATCTAATCATAACAAACAGATGCTTCATATTGTTAGCATAAAACCATGATTGCATCTAAATCAAGATCACTGTTGCAGGTACGCGATCTGAAAGTAGCTTACGGCGGCATTCAAGCACTAAAAGGTATAGATCTCGACATAGCACCGGGTGAACTGGTCGCGCTCATCGGCAGCAACGGTGCCGGTAAGACCACAACGCTTAAGGCGTTAGCTGGCTTGCTACAACCCTCTGCAGGTGAAATACATTACCGCGGCATATCTTTACAAAACCACGCAGCACATCAACTTATACAGGAAGGATTAGTATTAGTGCCGGAAGGACGTGGCGTATTCGCGCGGCTGACGGTGGAAGAGAATTTGCAGATGGGTGCATATTGCCGCAATGACAAATCCTCCATTGCGCAAGATATGCAACACATCTACAGGCTGTTTCCGCGCTTGGCCGAGCGCCATATGCAACAGGCCGGCACATTGTCCGGCGGCGAACAGCAAATGATGGCACTCGGGCGCGCGTTGATGAGCCGCCCCAAACTATTGATGCTGGATGAACCCAGTATGGGACTGGCACCGATGTTAGTACTCAAAATTTTTGAAACCATCTGCAACATTTCTGCTCAAGGTGTTTCAATTCTGCTGGTTGAGCAAAATGCCAAGCTTGCCCTCGAAGTAGCGCAACGCGGTTATGTGATGGAAAGCGGCCTGATTACAATATCTGACAGCGCCGCTAATCTTCTGGGAAGCGCTGTGGTACGCCGCGCCTATTTAGGCAGTTAGTCCTTACTTTAGCCGACTATCTATTGGTGGGTTCATAACGATAATTTATACCGGTCTCAAAGAGGGTAAATAACAATAAACGACTGCGCAGAATGCGATAAGTCAATAACATTGAGCAGGGTTACTTCCATCTTGCAATGCAACAATGCAGAGGGATGATATCCCCACAAAGAATTAGTGCAGCACATTCAAATGTCGGGTGGCGGGCTGTAGTGTTCACCAGGGTTTATCTTGAATTCAGTAAATACAGCGTTGGAATACTCGTCCGCCATGGCTAAATCAAGCTTGCGCAAGGTCTGGTAAATTTCTCGCACCTTTTCCCGCTTGTCTTGGAAATAATAAGCCACGCCCAAGTTAAACCACGCACTGGCCTTCTCTGGCTCAATACGCACCGCTTCCTCATACGCCAGACTCGCCAGACCGTATTTTTTAAGATTTCCGTAGGTAATACCCAAGTTATACCAAGCATCGGCATACTCTGGTTGAAGACGCAGTGCTTGCCGATATGCCTCAATTGCCTCCTCGTATTGTTTAAGATTGTCACAGGATACGCCTTGGGCAAACCAAGCGTTGACATAAAAGCTTTCTGTGTTCATGGTTTCTCCTAAATAGTGCAATATGAATTCTTTGTTTCGCGCAAAAGAGGCTGGCTAATTTGCAGTTTACTACCCTTCATTTTTACCTTTCATGATCACAGTTTTATTTAATGTCTTAATTTGTGGATCACCAAATAACTATGTAATAGCTGTAAAAACATTGTGGCTTGTGTAGTCCAAGACTAAATTTTTAGCTTAAAATGCATTTTATATTATATTTTTATTTAAATTCATCGAAAATTCACCAGCCGTCAACTACAGTGACCAAATTTAAAGATGGCCTGCATTACTAAATTCATAAATTAGCCCTTAAGTATAATTTGACCTCCTTATTAGAAATGGCTATGTCACAGTTAATTGTTGAACGCCATTCATACCCAACGCGGCAAACATGACGGCACGAGGGGACAAGGAGCCATGAGCACGATCAATCAGTCGTCGCCAACCGAGGTA
>JBKJQT010000208.1:0-9809 GCA_046593855.1 Candidatus Nitrotoga sp.
AGTGATAGCGTACGAAGAATGCGTCGTTGGGCGTAATCACCCCTTCATTGAATACGCTGAAGGGGGTTTCCAGCTGTGGTGGGCGAGCAGTGAGCAAGATCAGCGGGCGCTTTTGCGGGTATGCGACGAGATCACGCTCCCCATTTTCGAACGGCAGTGTGACGTGACCGGATTCTCCCGCAAGTGCCGTCAATGCCGAGCTGCCGAATGCGGTTGCAGCGCCCAAGGTGCCCGCCTGCCTGAGAAACCTGAGAAAGGCGCGCCGCTGTAATGCATTCGCTGTCAACACCAAAGTAGGCTTCACCATGCTGATCTCCGTTATTGTTATTCAATCGGTCAACGCACACTGCTGTTGCCAAGTATAGCGAAAATTTCGATTTCGGCTTTATGTGATTTGTAATGGGTAATGCGATTATGAGCTCTGCTATTTTATTTAGTAGGGCGTTTGGCCTGCAAGTACCTTGGCAAGTGAACGATATTTCGTTTGCCGCCAAGCTTGATAGGTTAAACACTGCATGAAATACCTCCAAAACGAACTGCACAATAACCTGGTGGATATGGGGAATGGCAATATCGAATTGGGGTGGACAAATAGGTGATGGAGTAGATGGTGAGCGGTTGTGCTTCATTCATTCAGCCCAACCGAGCTACTACATGTAGCATGTGTTGAATCTTACTTGATGATTCGAGGTTTAGCGTTTTTTGATTTTTTGGGCAGGTTGAACTGCAACCCCTTGTGTGGCAGCTACTTTAATCAGTACGCGAGGGCCAGTAATTTCACCTTCCTCCGTCGTTGCCACAAGCCTCAGCATAGTGGGTTTTTCAATAACAAATGGAGAAAATACGATTGCCGTATTGAGGCTTATTCGCATGGAGGTTTTATCAGAAATCTGACTTGATCCTGTAATGCCTTTAATGTCTTCTTTTGGAATATCCATTCGAGCCAATTCAACATCATCGTCCTGAATGACCCGAATCACCAGTGATTTGAAAGGCCTCTTTTTTGGGGTCGAAACCGAAACAGATACACATAACTTTGGCAACACAACGGGTGTTATCTGAACAATAATCTCACCTTGGTAACACCCCATATAAGACAACTTACTGCCTACCTCTTGTCGGATATCGTCACAAAAGATTGCCGTTATAAAACGATCATCATTCTTTTTCATTATTCATCCTCAGGTGAAATTGCCTCCACAGCTGTCGCTACTGGCACACCAAGTGCCCTAGCAATTTTTATTACCGTGCTGATTTGCGGATCGACATTGCCAAGCTCAAGTCGTGCGATATAAGACTGGCTTGTACTGGCTCGTTTAGCGAGCTCTGCTTGCGACCAGCCTTTTCGAAGGCGAAGCAGCGCAATTGAAGAAGGCTGGCTACTGTAAAAAGATTTAGCTACCCATTGCCGGCCTTTGGCAATCGCTTCCGCTGCCTCGTTGGACTGTTCAAACTCGGCGACCAAATCATCGATGTTGATGGCACCGGAAAGCATTGGAGGCTTTGCGGGAATGGGAAATTCCGCGTAAATCACCGGTACTGTGCTGGTCGGTTGCACATCAAGAACCTTAGTGGATAGTGATTCCAAGGTCTTTGTAGGCTTTACGGATGCGGTTTGTGATTTCATGATCGCGTTTGTAGTCAAAATCTCGATGAACAACGGCTAGAACGTAGTATTGAAGTAACTTTGGCTCATATGCATAGACTATCCGATAGACCAAACTACCTTTTGGTGCTGTCCAAATTTTCAATCGCCAAATGTTGAATCCGACTTTCCAAAATTCATACCACTTGCTCACGTGGTAAGTCGCCGAGTGGTCGGCACCAAAATCATGATCGAGTAGCGAGTCAATGATTTTAGGGTCGTGCTTGGCTTGTTGAAGTAAAGCAGTCACTTTACCAGCGGCAAACCGATCATTTGCCATCAACTGCCTCAAGTCATCAGCAGCATCAGGATGAATCGTTAGTGTTGGCACGATACCCAATTAGGCATTGCCCGTCAAGTCATTAGTTGGAAAAGTCGAGAACCCCTGCAACAGTATGGTGCTAAAGATAGCTTGAGCCATTGAGTTAATATGGCTGTCGATGATGGCGCGGGAGAATGCTTCGTGGGTGGATTGCATGAGGAAGAAGGGTACCACAGATGCGGATCATCGCCTTCATCAATGATGTCGGCTCAGATGTCTTCGATACTCTGCCTAAGGCGAATTTATGCATAGAGGCATAGCCAATATTTATATTCCTGCCGCATACCAGTATCTGAAAATGGATGCTATTTCACGGTAAACGACCACAATAGAAGACGCTGGTCCCATCAACCGCATTCATTGGTGATGCGCGCGAACTCCGCTACTCCCAAGTTTTCAGCACGCAATTGCGCATCTATTCCCAGCCGGACGAAATCATCTTCCGTCAAATAGGCCTTTAGCGTGTTACGCAGGGTCTTGCGCCGTTGCCCGAAGGCTGCGGCGACAATTTGTGCAAATAGTTTTTTGTTTTGCACCAGCACTTCGCTCGCTGGTAGCGGGATCATGCGCACAATGGCGGAATCCACTTTGGGTGACGGACGAAAAGACTCCGGCGGAACGTCGAGTAACTTTTCCATATGGAAACGGTATTGCAGCATCACCGATAAACGGCCATAGGCTGGGGTTGATGGTTCGGCCACCATGCGCTCCACTACTTCGTTCTGCAACATAAAGTGCATGTCGTATATGCGCTCGCAGTAGCCAGAGAAGTGGAACAACAGCGGCGAAGAAATGTTATAGGGCAGATTGCCGACAATGCGCAAGGGCGCGGGCAATTGCGCCAGGTCAAATTTCAGTGCATCGCCCGCATGGATAATCAGCTTATCCTGCGGGTAGTCTTTTTCCAGGTGAATGATAATGTCACGATCGATCTCTACTACATGCAGTTGATTAAGTCGCTGCAGTAAGGGACGAGTCAGCGCACCCAGGCCCGGGCCGATTTCAACCATGATATCCGCAGTTTCCGGGCGGATTGCGCGGACGATGTCGGCGATGATTTGCTCATCCACCAGAAAATTTTGACTGAACCTTTTACGTGCTGTATGCATGGAAGTACCAGGAAATTTTTATTTCTGCTTTCGCGAGGATAACGATCTCTCGATCAAGGGAGGGCTGGATCATGCAGTCTTCCATGTTGCGCCATATCTGCTGCCATCTTAATAGCTTCAAGCAAGCTGCCTGCCTCAGCGTGTCCACTTCCGGCCAGCTCCAGCGCCGTACCGTGATCCACGGAAGTACGAATGATGGGCAGACCCAGCGTTACATTTACACCCCGCCCGAAGCTGGCATATTTCAATACCGGCAGCCCTTGATCGTGGTACATCGCTAGCACGCAGTCGCATTGTGCAAGCCGCTGCGGGGTGAAAAGTGTGTCGGCGGGTACGGGTGCGCTGACATTCATGCCTTGCGCCCGCAACCGATCCAGCACCGGAATTATGATGTCGATTTCTTCGCGTCCAAGATAGCCTCCCTCACCCGCATGCGGATTGAGTCCGGCGACCAGAATGCGCGGTTTGGTAATGCCAAAACGCCGCATAAGATCACGTTGAATAACGTGTAGTACATTTTCCAGTAATGCAGGGGTAATTGCGTTAGCTACTTGCCGCAAAGGTAGGTGAGTGGTGGCTAGCGCCACACGCAGACCGCCGCCCACAAGCATCATGACCACTTGCTCGGTATGTAACTTTTCCGCTAGAAATTCAGTGTGTCCCGTGAAAGGAATGCCGGCATCATTGATGATTTCTTTGTGTACAGGCAAGGTGACCATGCCAGCGAATTCCCCCGACTGGCAACCTTGCATGGCGCGGATTAGCAGATTGAGAACATAAGGGCTGTTGGCTGAATTGAGCTGGCCGGCTTGAACGGGTTGTGCCGTCGGCACATGCAGCACGCGCAAATGCCCGGATGGCAGAGGCGATATTTGCTGCGGATCATAATCATGCCATTGAACATTTAGCCCAAGCAAAGCCGCGCGCTGTTGCAGCATGTTCTTGTCGGCCAGCACTACCAGTGCCTGCCCATGTTGGGCCAATTGCAAACATAGGTCGGGACCAATGCCAGCGGGCTCCCCGGCGGCAACAGCCAACAGCGTGGCTTGCGCCATCAGAGCGCTTGTTCGAGTCGATACTCGATGGTAGCCCCGTCGCGTAACTGGCGTAGCCAATCCTGATATGCGGCGTCGGATTTATCGGCACGTATCGCCATTTGTGCCTGCTTCTTTTTCTCTTTCACACTTACATCGGTGCTACGGCGATCCAATACCTGAATCAAATGCCAGCCGAAGGTAGACTGCACAGCACCACTCATCTGTCCGATCTCCAATTGATTCATCGCGGTCTCAAATTCAGACACCGTGTCACCGGGTGAAATCCAGCCCAAATCGCCGCCCTTTGCGGCACTGCCGTCCTCGGAATAAAGTTTGGCCTGCTTGGAAAAATCAGCGCCCTTCTCTATTCGCTGCTTGATAACCAACAGACGGCTCTTGGCTTCATTCTCTGGCACCAGTTCGCTGGTTTTGATCAAGATGTGACGTGCCTCGGTCTGTGCGATGACGACTGAATTCTCTTTGCTGCGTTTCTCAAGTAGTTTGAGGATGTGAAAACCGTTAGGACTACGAAACACCGGGCTGGTCTCGCCGGGAGCCATCTTTCTCAATACTTCCAGAAAAATGGCAGGAGTACGATCGGCTGATCGCCACCCCAGATTACCGCCTTCCAGGGCATCCTTGGCATCAGAAAATCCTGCTGCCACCTGGGCGAATTCCGCGCCGCCGCGCAATTGTGCCAAGGCTTGATCGGCACGTTGTCGGGTAGCCTGGATTTTATCGGCACTGGCCTGCTCCGGTACCAGTACCAAAATGTGTGCTAAATGGAATTCCTCACCCTTACCTAATTGCTTGGCCTGGTTACTCAGGTAATTATCGACCTCGCCCTCGCTAATCACCAATTTACTGTCAACTTCGCGCTCACGCAGACGAGCATAAATAATTTCGCCTCGAATTTCCTCTCGAAATTTCTTGAAGTCCACACCTTCCTTTTCCAATTGGGCGCGAAATTCGGTCAACGAGGGGAATTTATTTTCCTTTGCGATGCGCTGCATGGTTTTGTCGAGCTGAATATCATCAATGCGGATGCCCGTTTCCTTGGCAAACTGGACTTGCAACATTTCCGTGATCATGCGTTCCAGTAACTGTTTTTTCAACATATCTATGGCCGGTAACGCAGTGCCCTGTTTTTTCAACTGGCGCTCTACAATGCCGAGCCGGTCTTCAAGTTCGTAGCGGGTAATTGCATCGTTGTTTACCACAGCCACAATCTGATCGATCAATACAGGCCCAGTTTGCACCGTGATTTTTTTTGTGTCCGGCACCGGCACCGGCACCGGCACCGGCACTTCAGTAGCAGGAGGTACAGCTTGAGTTTGCGCTTTGATTTTTTTTGTTGTACTGGAGGTTTTTTGCAAACTAGCGGCGGAGGCGTTTGCCGTGCAGGCTAGTGACAGAAGGAGTGCCAGCATCAACTTGATATGCAGCATAATAATCTTTTTTCCTAAATGAAAATTTGTTAACGCAATCCCTGCTCTGAACTTACAACTGGGGGTTGGTTCACTTTTGTAAAGCCGGCAATGCTCTGGCGCAATGCATTCAATGGGTCTGAGCCTACTCTGACCAGACCATTTAATTCCAATTGTGCGAATATACCGGTGGAAAGCTCATTGGTGGCAGTGGCAAAACGTTGTACCACTAGTCGTGCTGTCCAACAGCTTTCATTATACTCGAGGCCGGTTAGCAGCTCCAAAATACGGTTATCCTGCAGGGAATAATTCCAGCGTGCCATTGCACTCCAACGCCTCGACAATGGCCACTGGGTGGATATGTCCACCTGTCTTAAGCTGTCACGCGTAAAGCGGTAACCTAAGTTGAGCACCTTGCCACTTTCGGGCTGGTAACGCGCTCCCACGTTTAATTTCTCTTCGCGCGCTTGGTTGGGGTTGTACTGGAAGGCGCTGTTCAAAGACCACTTCGGTGTAAGCCGACCTAAGATAGCAAGCAAAATGTCTGATTTATTGTTGGTAACCACCTCAGGGTTCACCAGATTTACCAGCGGTGTCTTAAAGCTGAAGCGCTGGCCTATGGCTACACGCAACCGCTCCGCGCCGGTATTCCCTTCTAGCAGACGCGAAGTAAGCGATAGCGTTACTTGTTTGGCGTCACCAATTCGATCACTACCGAAAAAACGATTTTCGGTAAACATCTGGGCAAAGTTGAATTCGGCCTGGGCTGTGTCGAAATTCGGCAGTAGGTTTTGATTGCGGTATGGAATATATAAGAAATAAGCACGCGGCTCCAGTGTCTGCATGTAATTCTGTCCGCCCAGATTCCAATCTCGTTCCAGCGCCATGCCGGTGTCCAGACTGACAATTGGTAAGGTGCGATTTGTATTGGGTAGCGCTCCTAAATTGTTTGCACCCAGCGAATACTGAGTGTAGTGCACGCCAAATTTTGGAGTCAAATAAAAAGAGGGTGTAGCAATCAGCGGGTAGCTCACACTGGGATACATTACCAGACGCTGCCCATTAACGGCAGTGGGATGGCTGAAATTTACAAACTCTCCGGTAAACGCCATATTTGCCCCGACCACCGGGCGAAGCGCGCCCAAGGTTATTTGCGGCAAGCGGCGATATGGCTCCGCTACTGGCGCGGCCCGATCCTGTAAGGTTTGATAGCTCTGCATCCGTGCCGCTGCATTCCACCAGCCACCGCCATAGGACAGTACGCCTTCACGCACCAGATTGGTTAGAGACGTACTGCTTACTGCGTTCGACAGATCACGGAAATAAGCATCGTCTGATACATAGTTGAAGTTTGTTGATGCGTTAAAACCATAACCCAGATTTTGTACGTGCTTAAGTGATGTCCGCAAACGAGTGCTGTTAGTAAGAGCATCATTGGGTAATACGTCCACATGAGCCTCACCGGCATAATTTGTGCCCATGTAACGTAATTCGTTGTTAAGCATCAATCCCCGCTTGGCCATGGCGCGCGGCGCAATGGTTGCATCACGGGTAGGCGCGATATTCCAGTAATAGGGCAGTGTCACTTCGCTACCGCTCCTTGCGGTGCTACCGAACACCGGACCAAGAAAACCAGATTGACGTTTGTCACTGAGCGAAAAATCCATCCACGGCATATACAAAATAGGCACACCCAGAAACTCTACGCGCGCGTTGCGTGCCACCCCCACCTGGCGGTCGTTGTCAATTTCCAGTTGGCTTGCCTTTAGCATCCAGTCGTTGTTGCCTATGGGACAGATGGTATATGCCACATTCTGTACAGTGTATTTCTGCCGGCCTTCCATATGCATAATATCAGCGCTCCCGCGCGATTTATTGGTGGCCACCTGAAACGCTGGCTTTGTCATATCGCCGATATTTGTATCCAGATTAAGCTTCACATGCGGGCCCTGCATTTTTATGCCGTTTTGCTCCACGCGCACCGCACCATCGGCAACCAACTCTTTGCTGATTTGCTGATATACCACGCGATCGGCGAATATAGCCTGCCCGCGCTTGCGCACTTCGACTTCGCCGCTAGCAACGATCTGGTTTTCAGTCTGACCTTCCACGCGCTGTGCCGAAATGAAAGCAGGGGTCTCTTCGTTGCCTTTTGGCAAATTCATGAAGGTACGGTCGAGTTTCAGCAGCAATACTTCGCCCTCGGCATAAACCATAGGTATAAAAGCACAGAGCAGGGAAAACGCAACGAGGTTAAAGCGAAAATGCATTGAGCAGGGTCAACAAATTAAGATGCTAAAATCGCACAAATCCACGATTTAGGCAATCCAAAACAATAATGAAACGTCAACAACAGATTAAAACATGGCTGCATTGCAAATTTCCTGATAGTTTATTCGATATTTCACAAGCTTCTGCCGATGCCAGCTTCCGCCGCTACTTTCGCGTAACTTTCGTTGACCGAACACTGATAGTGATGGACGCACCGCCTGAACATGAAGACTGTCGCCCGTTCATCCATGTCGCCCAACTGTTTGGTGCAGCAGGCGTGCAGGTGCCGCAGGTGTTGGCACAGGACCTGGAACAAGGCTTTCTGCTGCTAACTGATTTGGGCAACACCACATACCTGCAAGCACTCAACACCAACAATGCACACGAATTATATGGCGCCGCTACCGATGCGTTGATCACTATTCAGCTAGCGAGCCGCGAATTTGAACTGCCACCCTACGACAAGGCACTTCTTATACGCGAAATGTACCTCTTTCCAGAATGGTATGTTACTAAACATTTGCAGGTCAGACTAGACGAGCAACAAAACGCAGCATTAGAAACTGTATTTCAGCGCATTCTTCAAAACAACTTGGCACAGCCTCGTGTGTTTGTTCATCGTGATTACCATTCACGTAACTTGATGATCAGCGCACCTAACCCGGGTATTTTGGATTTTCAGGATGCGGTCTATGGCCCGATCACTTATGACCTGGCTTCGCTGTTTAAAGATGCTTATATCCATTGGGAGGAAGCGGAAGTGCTGGACTGGCTAATTCGTTATTGGGAAAAAGCGCGCAAGTCCGGGCTGCCAGTACATAGTGACTTTTCGGATTTTTTCCGGGATTATGAATGGATGGGGGTCCAGCGGCATTTGAAAGTTCTGGGTATCTTTGCGCGGCTGTATCACCGGGATAACAAGAACGGTTATTTGAAAGACTTACCGCTGGTGATGGATTATTTGCGCCGCGCCTGTGAACGTTACGTGGATTTAAAGCCGCTGCTGCATATACTGGATATGTTGGAGAAAAAGCAACCGGTCGTGGGGTACACCTTTTGAAAGCCATGCTGCTGGCTGCGGGACGTGGTGAACGCATGCGTCCTCTTACCGATCACACCCCCAAGCCCTTATTGCAAGCCGGCGGCAAATCGCTCATCGTGTGGCATATCGAGAATATGGCAAGAGCGGGCATCTGTGACCTGGTAATAAATCATGCCTATCTCGGCAATCAAATCGAAGCTGCGTTGGGAGATGGAGGCCAGTTTGGCATACGCATCCGCTATTCAGCGGAGAATCCCGTCCTGGAAACGGCGGGTGGCATTGCGAATGCATTAGCGTTATTGGGTGATGCGCCGTTTGCTGTTATCAATAGTGATATTTACTGCTGTTATGATTTTGTTCAGCTTCCTGAACTTGCAGCTGCACTCAGAGCAAGTGGTGATACTGCACATCTGGTGTTAGTCAACAATCCTGCGCACCATCCCAACGGAGATTTCGGTTTAATCAATGGCAGAGTAGTCAATAATGCACCCGCATTTACCTTCAGTGGAATCGGGATTTATCAGTCCGGCTTATTCGCAAATATTCCTCGCGGCACCATTGCACCTCTTGCGCCGCTGTTACGCGCCCAGATTGCGCTAGGTAAAGTGAGCGGCGAACATTACCGGGGCCGCTGGCTGGATGTGGGAACGCCGCAACGCCTTGAAAAACTCGACAACGAATTACGTTCACAGCACAATGCCACTCATGTTTAATACCTCTCTTTATGCCAGCCGTCGTAGCCGTCTTATTAGTCAGATGCAGCGTGGCATTGCTGTAATTCCTACCGCACCGGAAGTATTGCGCAATGGTGACGCGCATTATCCTTATCGTTTTGATAGCCACTTCCACTACCTTACCGGCTTTGATGAACCGGAAGCCGTGCTTGTACTGATTGCTGGCGCCGTCCCGCAGTCCATCCTGTTCTGTCGCGCGAAAGATATGGAGCGCGAAATATG
>JBKJQT010000288.1:0-4071 GCA_046593855.1 Candidatus Nitrotoga sp.
AGGCGCTGGCGCAGAAGGAGCGCGAGTTCCGCGATCTCATCCTGCGCGCCTACATGGCCCAGCCGCTGGAAGGCGAGAGCTTCTTCCACGGCAAGAACGCTGGGCGATTGGTAGTGATCGGCCCCATCAACCTGCCCGTGGGACGGCTGTTCGTCGAAGAGGTCATCACCGAATGCCGCAAGCGCGGCGCCTCGCGCGTGGACATGCTCGCCTTCGAATTCGAGATGGGCCTGTTCCCCGCCGTGCTGGACGAAGCCAACGCGCAGTGGCGAGTACACAGCATTGCGCGGCTAAAGAGCGGCGTATCTGACGGCACGATTCAATGCCGTTTCTCTGCTGTACACATCATCGAAGGCAGTCCCGCTACTCTCGATGTGGTTGACCCTGGTATCCGCCGACTCCGCCTCGTACGAGAGCTTTGCGGACACCACGCGCTTCGCTATCTATTCGACTTGGCAACAAATGAACTTCGAGCTTGGGCACGAAATGCTCGCCTTGACACAGCGATCGTGCATGCCGATGACGGTCGGTGGATGCCAGGATTAAATGATTTCGTTAGCGATCTAGAAAGAGAGAAACAAGAGTTCGTGGAGAAAATGAAGCTACTGCCTCGCGCGCAGCGGCGGAAGATACTAACGAAGGATCGTTCTGGCATTATTCTGTCTACTGGGCGTGAAGAAGCAACAAGACAGGCGCGGGAGCTTGCGAACAAGTTTCCCGGTTTCGAGCGATGCTTTGACGTTTTCCGCAGGTTCGATGCTGGCCAATGCTGCGCACAGGCCGTGGAGGACGCTTTTCTACGGCCCCTCGCTGACCCGGAAGAGTTCGCCATGGTGTACTTGTCTAACTTTGAACGTATGGAGAAGCTAATAGGGTGGATGCGGGAACTTGGCGCGAAGAACGTTGAGACATTCACTGCGCTTAGGAACAATTTATGGTCGACCATGCCGGAATGGACAAACGATTATCGAAGCGCAGAAGCGGACAAGTATTACCAAGAGCTTAGAGAGGGAATGTTGTGTGCAAGAAATGAGCGTATTGTGGGCGCTTTAATTGGCGAGAACACTGGATTTAGTCCGTTCCCGAACTCAGAAGTTGCGGCGAAATCGGCGCCGACGTACTTCTGTTTCGCTGAAGCCTTTATGACCGTGATTAGTCGGTCGTTACTTCCGCCCGAGCATCCACGTAAACTAAAACGTAGTGACTTTGGTGATATGTCCCACGCCGCCTACATACCGCATGTTGACTACTTTCGGTGCGACGCGCCAATGGCTAGCTGCTTTCGCGAGCTGGGCCAACGTTTTGGCACGGTAATTGTTCCTTCACTGGATGAGCTATTCGAGCGCTTGGGGCTTTAACGCGCGTAAGACCTAGGGCGCAATAACCGAAGGGCATTGCACCGCATGTAAATAATCGCAATACTCCTAAAATGCGGGACAATAACGCGCGTAAGACATAGGGCATCAACAGAGCAGGACGACGCTGTTGCGCTCCAGCGTTTCCGTCTGTGCAAAGAATTTCACCGCCAGTGTGATGGACAGACAGCGTTAGACACCAACCCCCTTTTGCCTGCATAATCAGCCTATGGAATTCAAGTGGAGCGCGCGCAAAGCGGCTGCAAATTTACTTAAGCACGGGTATCTTTCGAAGATGCCGCGTCCGCCATGAAGGATAGTTTTTCGCGACTGCGCGCGATCTTCAACATGCCGAGAATGAAATGCGTTTCATCACATTTGGCTTATCTGTAAGCGGACGGTTGCTCGCGGTATCACATACCGAACGGGGTAATATCATCCGCATTATTAGCGCCCGCCTGGCAACGAAACATGAGAGGAAAATTTATGAAGAAAGCTAAATCTGAAGCAAGCTATTGGTTGCGCCCAGAATACAAGCGGGAAGACTTAGGCTCGATCATTCGCGGCAAGTATGCCAATAAAATTTCCGCCAGTTCGAATGTTGTCGTGATTGATCCGTCCCTCTCGAAGGTTTTCCCAAATGAGGCGGCTGTCAATGCGGCCCTTCAAGGGTTGGTCGAAGTCGCCCAAGTTTCCGCCCGCTTGACCCATCGTCCAAGCCGGGCGCCGCGCAAGCGTACCGCCGCTTAGCTTGCACGTCATTTGGGCCATATTGTCTTGTGTGATGACGTGTCAGCCAGGTAGGATGCGCTCCCGGCTAAAATCAATGCCGAGTAATAGATTTTCCAAAAGGTAATAAAAAATGTTAGCGATTATTGGTGGCACGGGGCTGACGAAACTGGCCAATCTGGAAATCTCGCATCGACAGGTGATGCGCACGCCCTATGGTGAGCCTTCCGGAGCGATTACCTTTGGCCGCTTGCGCCAGCATGAGGTGATGTTTATTGCCCGTCATGGCTACGGCCATACGATTCCGCCACATGAGGTGAATTATCGCGCCAATCTCTGGGCGTTAAAAGAACAGGGAGCGCAACGCATCATTTCTGTCGCGGCAGTTGGGGGTATCCGTGCTGACTTGTCGCCCGGTGTGATTGTGCTGCCAGATCAGATTATTGATTACACCTATGGGCGCGAGTTCACCTACTTTGATGGGCGCGATTGCTCGGTAACACATATTGATTTTACCCAGCCTTATAGTCAGGAACTACGCCAACAAATTCTGGATGCTGGCAGATGTGCGGACATCCCTTGTCTGGATGGCGGAGTATATGCTACTACACAGGGGCCGCGTCTGGATACAGCAGCGGAGATCAACCGCCTGGAGCGTGACGGTGCCGACATGGTGGGCATGACCGGTATGCCTGAAGCTGCCTTGGCCAAAGAACTCGGCTTGAGTTACGCCACTATGGCGGTAGTAGTGAATCATGCTGCCGGTCGCGGTAGCAGCCGCGATGGCGTGCATTTGGAAACCATCAGTGCAGTAGCACAACCTGCCATGGCGCGCGTGCGCAACATCCTCGAATGCGTGGTGGATTCTGATGTCGATTAGGGAAGTATTGCGTATGGGCGATGCGCGCCTGTTGCGTTGCGCGGAAGAAGTAATTGATTTCGATACGCCGGAGCTGCACGCCTTGCTGGTCGACATGCGCGACACCATGCAGGCGTTGAACGGCGCGGGGCTGGCAGCACCACAGATAGGCGTGAATTTGCGTGTAGTGATCTTCGGTGTGCAGTTCAACCCACGCTATCCCGATGCCGAAATAGTGCCAGAAACGGTATTGATCAACCCTGTTATTACTCCGTTGACAAAATCAGGTAATCCATTAAGTGCAGTAGATTCGCATGTGGGATCGGCAGTGAATCCAGATACGGTGGAGGGATGGGAGGGCTGTTTGAGCGTGCCGGGATTGCGTGGACTGGTACCGCGTTTTCAATCCGTCCATTACCAGGGACGAGATGAGTATGGCGTTGTAATAGACCGCGCGGTAAACGGTTTTCATGCTCGCGTGGTACAGCATGAGTGCGATCATCTAAACGGGATTCTGTATCCTATGCGTATCCGCGACCTAAGTCAGTTTGGTTTTACCGATGTGCTGTATCCTGATCAGCATCTAGTAGAGGAGTAGGAAAAGTGGGAATGTAAAGCTGCGCGATGACTCGGTACATTAAGCTGTTTAAATAGATCAAGTCATCTTCGCTGGCTGCACCCAGCAGTCGAATTCTTCTTCCGTAACATAGCCTAGCGCTAACGCCGTCTGTTTTAGCGTGCCGCCATCCCGATGTGCTTGCTTAGCGATTTCGGCGGCCCGATCGTAGCCGATATGCGGGGTCAAGGCGGTTACCAGCATTAGCGAGCGTTCCAGCAATTCCGCAATTCGCTCGTGATTGGCCTGGATTCCGTAAACGCAGTGTTCTTCGAAGCTTGCCATGCCGTCAGCAAGGAGACGCACGCTTTGTTGGAAATTGTGAGCGATGAGCGGCTTGAAAACGTTGAGTTCAAAATTGCCAGAAGCACCCCCTATATTGATTGCAACGTCATTACCAATGACTTGACAACACAGCATGGTGAGTGCTTCGCACTGTGTGGGATTAACCTTGCCAGGCATGATTGAGCTGCCCGGTTCGTTCTCAGGAATGCTGATTTCTCCCAGACCAG
>JBKJQT010000293.1:0-8598 GCA_046593855.1 Candidatus Nitrotoga sp.
CCCATGGGCTACTTTGTGGATTACCTGTTCCGCAAGGACGTTAACACGGCTGGCCTTGCTGGAAGCGGCGCTAGAGCAGGGGATGCCATGGAGCAAAGTACTGCCGCCCCAGCATCCGAAGTCGCCCGGATTTTCATGACCACCCTCCAAACGGGAACTCTCTCTCCGGAAGATGTTAAGTATGTGGGCCAGATAGTTTCGCAGCATACCGGTCTTACACAGCGGGACGCAGAAAAACGGGTCAGTGATACTTTTGCGCGCATGCAGGCAAAATTACACGATGCCGAAATGGCCACGAAAGACGCTGCTAACAAAGCACGTAAAGCTTCTGCCTATGTGGCGCTGTGGATATTCGTCTCACTGCTCGGCGGCGCATTCTTCGCCAGTTTAGCGGCCACGTATGGCGGGCGGCGGCGCGATCTTTGACAATTCACACATTTCACTTAGGAGGCAATAATGCGTTCAATACTTCTTTTATTTCTAGGAATTCCCATTCCCATCATCATTCTTATCGCCTTATTCGTACATTAAACGAGATATCGATCTTCTAAAAAAACTGAAACGGAAAAGATCATGACAACTGCAATGCAAAAAAAGACGAAGCAAGATAATCCCTCCAAGGTTCAGGATGCAATAGCCCTGTTGCGTGCTGACCACAAATTAGTGAGCGCACTATTCGCAGAATACGAAAAGACAGGCTCCAATTCCAAGAAAAGGACGCTCGTCTCCAAAATATGCACTGAGCTGAGCTTGCATGCCCAAGTGGAAGAAGAAATATTCTATCCGGCTGTCAAGAAAGCACTTAATGACAAAGAGATGGTACCGGAAGCAACCGTGGAACACGCAACGCTTAAAGCGCTCATCGGTCAAGTAGAAGGTATCGAGCCAGACGGCGAGATGTTCGATGCAAAGATCAAGGTACTGTCCGAGTACGTCAAGCATCACGTCAAGGAAGAACAGAACGAAATGTTTCCACAAGTGAAGTTGACGAAACTAGACCTGGTTGAACTCGGTAACAGGATGGCTGCGCGCAAAAAAGTGCTTCTCGGGGAGCGCACATAGCCTGGTTCATCCTTCTGAGTGAACCCCAAGTCTCTGGGATTTCAATATCGGTTCTTGAAATGGATAGAAAAGGGTTCCGGGTTGGTGATGATCCTCATCGTACTGCTCTCGATTTGCATCGCCATGATGAATACTGCGATTAAACGGTTAAGACCGCCTTCGAACTCTTTAGTGACTGGCATGATGATTTTGGCGCTCACCGCCTGCGGTGAGGTGGCCACGCTGCCAATTTCGGCCGGCACTGGGCCAGAACCCAAGCTGCCACCCCCACAACATACCTTGATCCCGACCGTGCATATTGCGCCCGCGAAGGGCTGGCCTGCTGGGGCCAAGCCAGTCACGGCGTCGGGCACCGTCGTCGCACGGTTCGCAGAAGGCCTCGACCACCCTCGATGGATTTACGTTTTGCCCAATGGCGATGTACTGGTCGCCGAGACCAATGCGCCGCCCAAGCCTGACGACGGCAAAGGCATTAGAGGATGGCTCATGAAAAGGATGATGGTCAGGGCGGGTGCAGGTGTGCCTAGCGCCAACCGCATTTCGCTGCTGCGTGACCGCAACGGAGACGGCATTGCGGACGAGCGATCCGTGTTCCTTGACGGACTGAATTCACCCTTCGGAATGGCGTTGGTGGGCAATGATTTTTACGTGGCTAATACGGATGCGGTCCTGCGCTTTCCGTACACATCAGGAGATACCAAAATCACTACGCCGGGTGTCAAAATAATGGACCTTCCCGCCGGACCTCTCAATCATCACTGGACCAAAAATATCCTCGCCAGTTACGACGGTACCCGGCTGTACGTGACTGTTGGCTCCAACAGCAATGTGGCAGAAAATGGGATGGACAAGGAGGACGGGCGTGCCGCCATCTGGGAGTTGGATCTTGCAACCGGAAATAAACGTATTTTCGCCTCGGGGTTGCGCAACCCGAATGGGCTGGCCTGGGAAGCCGATAGTGGCGCATTGTGGACATCGGTGAATGAGCGCGATGAACTGGGCAGCGATCTGGTGCCGGACTATATGACGTCGGTGCAAGACGGCGGTTTTTATGGCTGGCCTTACAGTTATTTCGGCCAGCACGTCGATACGCGCGTGAATCCGCCTCGACCTGACTTGGTTGTCAAAGCAATTTCCCCTGACTATGCCTTGGGACCTCACACCGCCTCACTGGGCCTGACCTCCGCCCAAGGCACCAACTTGCCTGCGAAGTTCCAGCGCGGGATGTTCGTGGGGCAGCACGGCTCTTGGAACCGTAAACCGCATAGTGGTTACAAGGTGATCTTCGTGCCCTTCAGCGGCGGCAAGCCGACAGCCGAGCCGGTAGTCGATTTGCTGACCGGCTTTATCACCGAAGACGGCAATGCACTGGGACGGCCGGTGGGCGTTGCGCTGGACAAAACAGGAGCGCTGCTAGTGGCGGATGATGTGGGCAATATAATCTGGCGCGTCAGTGCCGCAGCTCCTTAGCCGCGGAAATACCCTTCCTAATGCTCCCATGGGCATAAAGTTCTGTCCTATTAATCTTCTGTCAAAAATGTGATTTTGCACGCGAGGCACTTTGTATGCTCCATACGCGCAATTCGCCAGAATAAGGTTTGAGCGCAGCCCTCGACAGAGTCGGTCGTTGCCTGCCTTAGTTCACTTCGAATGATAAGGAAGCGATCGCGACGGTCGTGGTCAAGGATCTGAAGGCGGCTGGGAAGTTTTACCAAAGGGCGCTCGGCCTCAGGAAGGAAGCATTGGAGGCGAAGAGCTGATAATGTATTGGAGGGGCAACTCGCGATTGACCAGCTATCGATCCGAGAAAGTTAGTAGCAACAAAGCAAATGCTGTGAACTGGGTCGTAGCCGACGACTAGGAAACCATCGTCCTGTACTCAAGGCCAAGAGTGTCGTCATAGAGCACTATGATAGGCCGGGAATGGATACATCTTGAACATCCGTCCGGCATGGCTCCCAGTAATGGTGCCGTCAGCCAAACGGTTTCAGACAAAACAACCTCAGATCTTGAGAAATGCCAGCAGATCGGCGTTGAGCTGATCTTTGTGCGTGTCCGCGAGGCCATGGGGTGCGCCCGGGTAGATCTTCAAGGTCGCGTTCTTGACAAGTTTCGATGAACGGAGCGCTGCGGCACCGATCGGCACGATCTGATCGTCGTCGCCGTGAAGGATGAGCGTCGGCACGTCGAACTTCTTAAGGTCCTCGGTAAAATCCGTTTCGGAGAACGCCTTGATGCAGTCGAAGGTGTTCTTGTGACCGGCCTGCATCCCCTGAAGCCAGAACAAGTCGATCATACCCTGCGATACCTTGGCACCGGGCCTGTTGGCTCCGAAGAATGGGCCGCTGGCGATATCCTTGTAGAGCTGCGAGCGGTCAGCGTTAGAGCCTTGGCGAATCTCGTCAAACTTTTCAATCGGCAAGCCATCGGGATTGGCTGCCGTTTTCAGCATCAAAGGGGGGACGGCAGAGATCAGCGCGGCCTTGGCCACCCGCTTGGTGGCGTGGCGCCCGATATAACGGCTAATTTCACCACCGCCTGCAGAAAAACCAATTAGGACGACATCCTTCAGGTCGAGCGTTTCGATGAGTTCCGAGAGATCGTCGGCATAGGTGTCCATCTCGTTGCCACTCCAAGGCTGACTTGACCGGCCATGGCCGCGACGGTCATGGGCAATACAGCGAAAGCCGTTGGAGGCCAAGAAGACCATTTGAGACTCCCAGCTATCCGAACTGAGGGGCCAACCGTGACTGAACACCACAGGCTGTCCTGTACCCCAGTCTTTATAATAGATTTGCGTACCGTCTTTCATCGTGATCGTGTTCATTGATAATCTCCATTTTTATCGGCGGAGGTCGTCGATCTCTCGTGTCCATCGAACGCCAGTTTTCAGCGGCCGCACAACCGTATGCTATGCCAATGTTCGAACCGATTTTTCTCGATCCCATTGGCGCGTCTTTGCAGCAGAAATAAATGCGTCTTGGTCGCTGGTATCCATGACACCGGCGTCTTGTCCGACATTCGCTATTTTCAATAGCGCCTGACCGCCTTTGTCGACGGCGATTGCCTTGAGGTGACCGAAAGCATCCCGCACAAAATCGATCGCTGCACCTTCCATCGACAGAGCTTTCGCGCCTTCGTCGGAGAGGATGACGGCGACTGCGTCAAATAACACCGAAGGCGTGCCAGCCAGTTGTCCGCCAGCCTCCAGCATTGAGCCATCAGCAAGCTTCGCGCCGCCCACTTTGGGGGCGACAATTTTCACGCTAGCGCCCGCATCCATCGCGGCCTTTTTAATATTCTCGATGACCGTGCCGTCTGAACCATCCGCGATCAGAATACCAATCGCGCGCCCCATGAGAGTGTCTTTCATCTTGCCGATGATCTGCAATGCGGGTGAAGTTCCCAGCTCCTGCACGGGCGCTGCGGCCACCGGCGCATCGGGCATTTTGTCAAACGCAAGACCTGCGGCGACCCGGTTGGCGAGGTCTGGTTCGATATGTCGCAGGTGTCCAACCATCGCCTTACGCACGTGCATATGTTCGACCTTGGAAAGCTCAAACACCAATGCCGAGGCGATGTGCGCCTGCTCATACGCGGTTTGGCTGAGATAGAACTGTCGCGCCTGGCTGTAGTGGTCGGCGAAGCTCTCAGCACGAATACGATCTTTCTCGCCAGTCTCAGTTACTTTGGCACTATGAAAGCCCTTGGCCGGTGTTTCGCGTGGTGAGTTTTCAGACAATGAGTTTGGCTCATATGCAACGCGGCCCACCGGTTGTGTCATTTGCATGTGCCCGTCTCGTTGATGGTTAGAGAATGGGCATTTGGGCGCGTTGACCGGAATCTGGTGAAAATTGGGTGAACCCAGTCGCGAAAGCTGCGTGTCGAGATAGGAGAATAAACGGCCTTGCAACAGTGGATCATTCGAGAAATCGATGCCTGGCACGACATGAGATGGACAGTAAGCAACCTGTTCAGTTTCAGCGAAAAAATTGTTGGGCCAGCGATCCAGCACCATGCGCCCGATCACTGTCAAGGGCACTAATTCTTCGGGAATCAGCTTGGTCGCATCCAGATGATCAAACGGGAATCTGTCCGCTTCCTCCTGTGTGAAAAGTTGAACCGAAAATTCCCACTCGGGGAAATTACCAGCTTCGATGGACTCGAACATATCGCGGCGATGAAAGTCTTGATCAGCGCCAGAAATCTTGACAGTCTCATCCCAAATGGTGGACTGCAAGCCGAGCTTGGGACGCCAATGAAATTTGACGAAGGTTGATTCGCCTGCGTCGTTAATCAGCCGGAAACTATGGACCCCAAAGCCTTCGATCATACGCAGAGAACGCGGCAATGTGCGATCAGACATGATCCACATCACCATATGCATGGATTCAGGCGTGAGCGAAATGAAATCCCAGAAAGTGTCGTGCCCGGTCGCCGATTGAGGAAAGCCACGGTCGGGTTCCATCTTTACGGCATGGACGAGATCGGGAAATTTAATGGCATCCTGGATAAAGAAAACCGGAATGTTGTTGCCAACCAAATCCCAGTTGCCCTCCTTGGTATAGAACTTGACGGCAAATCCGCGTACATCACGTGGGGTGTCGACCGAACCTGCTCCGCCTGCGACTGTCGATATACGAGTAAATACCGGGGTCTTCTCACCCACTTCGGTGAGTACTCTGGCAGTGGTGTATTGCTTTAACGAAGCGGTGAGTTCGAAAAATCCATGCATGCCCGTGCCACGCGCGTGAACGATACGCTCGGGAATACGCTCATGATCGAAATGAGTAATTTTTTCGCGGAGAATGAAATCTTCCAGAAGCGTAGGGCCGAGCGAATTGGCTCTAAGCGAGTTCTGATTATCGGAAAGCGCAACACCCTGGTTCGTGGTGAGCTCGGGGTGCTCTCCACCAGCAATCTGGTGCAGCTCGCCTCCGACTGGTATTAATGTGTCTATGTTCGGGGTCGAACCCTTTTCATGTTTACGTTCCCCGGAATTACTCGTTATTATTTCTTTGCTCAAGATATATCTCCTTAATGGATAACGCTAGCCTATCGGTGATTAGCGTGTGGTGATAAATTAGGGGTTATTGGCACAATACGATTTTTAGCAAACTGCACTAGGTTCACCGGCTTACATTTTTCCAGCTAAGGATAGTCTTTTTAATAAGTACACTTTTTATTTAATGGATTGTAAACAGTCAGAGTATGAATGTCTGTACGCTGCCGTACACTCTGAAATTTCAAAGAGAATGATAGCTGGCGCACTGAATACGTGGAGCCAGGCGCGAGTTAACGAGGATGCCTTACACCTGTTGACGGTATCCTCACCAAAAGTTTGGATTTCAACACAGTCTTCATGAGCGGGCTGAAAACTGACGATTGCAGATCGGATTATTAGTCCCCTCGACAGTATGAATACAAAGCTAAAGTTTTTGTACTCCCGCGTTACTTTCGAGGATTATCTAGAGTAGCCGTGTAAGTCAAGGTTAAGAGCGGTGAGACACAATGTTTTTTAGCTAAGTCTACTGGTGCTACGCAGGATTGCGCTGGCCCCAACATGGGGACTCAGATCGAAGCTCAATGCTCGATTAATTTGCGACCCAGGATTACTCCACTATCTTAATAAGTTGTCCGTCCTGTGGTTCGCCTCCCGCATACATCCCGTTGATCAGTCTTAATTGACGTTCTGGATTGTTTATCAATGGGGATTGACGAGCCAATTGTTGAAAACCGCCGTGTTGATAGGTGACTGACTTCAGCGACCACGGGCGCGCTGCAGCACGGTCTGCCTCGGTCATGGGACGAAATGACGACTCTAGTTGTTGCATCGGCCTATAAGCTCGTTGCTTAGACTGTGCATCTTTCGACGCATAGACTAGAAGATAATTTTTATTCGACGGGCCGGTGACAACAGTTACTTCGACTGGTTGCAACTTGGCTTGTTGGTCTCTGCGTGTACCAATGAAATGAGTTGCGGGTAGGCCATTGATAGAGAGACGATCGGTTCTTCCTTGATCAGGTTTTAACACATTACGGATAATTTCTTCGTGAGTATTACCGGCCTTGAGCGGAACCATATTGACGATCAGACCTGCATTTCCATCAGCGTTCACAAAACTGAGCGATCCCGCTGAATTCTGGATTTTCCAGCCCGCCGGGGCGGTCAATGCGAAACCCAATGGTTCGTGATAGAAATTTGTTCCGCGGGTAACACCTTGTTCTTTGCTTTCACCAAAAACCAAGCCATTGATGGCTTGTAAGTAACGCGTGCGGCCATCATCGCTATAACTACCTTTGTAGTTATTTGCAATTTGGGTAATCTCACGCAAGCGCTGATCATTGCTTGGATGAGATGACAGCCAGCCTGCCTGCGGTGGAGGTGCGCGACCTTCTGAGCGTGCGGAGTCCTCTGAAAACCGCTCTTGATTTTTGAGAACTTGAATCACGTCAACCATGTTCTTGGGGTTAAAGTCAGTACGCGCAAGGTATTCGGCACCAAGTTTATCTGCTTGTAGTTCCTGATCTCGGCTATAGGAAGAAATAAAGCCAGCGGCTACGCTCTGAGAAGCTTGGGACACGGCTTGAGTGGCGCCCCCAACTCCTCGGCTCTCTAGTATCGCGCCCAGAACGCTGGCCGCTAAAACCCCTAATCCTGCTTTTTGCTCACGGGTGGCGCGTTGAGAAGCGTGTCGTGCCGTTACGTGGCCAATTTCGTGACCAATAACGCCTGCTAAATCCGCTTCACTATCCATATAAGCCATGATTCCACGGGTGACATAAACATATCCTCCAGGCGTCGCAAATGCGTTAACTTCCGGGCTGTCCAGTACGGTGAAATGCCATTCAATATTGTTGCGGTGAGAGTGCTTTGCTAGGCGTTGGCCAATATCGTTCACATAAGCTTGAAGTTCTGGATTCTTATATTCGCTGTATTCTTCCAGAACTTGCTCATGGGCTTTTTTGCCTTCTGCCATTTCTGCCTGCTCATTCATTACCGTGCGTTCCTTAAGACCCGAAACAGGGTTCGTTACGGTCGAGCAGCCCAAGGATAATGATGCAGCCAAAGCAAGGGGAATTAAAGTGAGGCGCATAAAATGTCTCCTAAAAAACGAATTACAAGTGATTGATGATTTTTTTCTATACTACTTGCGTTGCAACTAAAGCCGTGAGTTCAAATCCAAATTTCTTTGCAGTTTTTCAAGTGGGTAATAGACGTTGCTGGTAACGTTCTTCATAAGAATTTTAGCAATGACACCCGGATTTTTCCATGCGTCACTATTATGTAGATGAGGCGCAAGTTGTTGTGCGGCGGCTGACAGGACCTTTACCTTGTCTAGTAGGCTGCGGAAGAAGTCGCATTTATCTTACCTTACCCGCTCACGTATCACAAAGTGGACTCTACCCTTTTTTTCCATCTTCAACACACAAAAATGGTAGCAGTTTCCAATGGCCCTACCTTAAGCATAAACATGAATAAAAACAGTTTATTACAAGGAGCGTGAGTCGTGAGTTGGGCTGAACACCCTGACT